>JBBQQP010000092.1:0-10377 GCA_038215675.1 Chitinophagales bacterium
TGCGGTAGAGATTACGCTGTGCCCGCTGGTGTATTCCGGGAATGGCGGCGTTTGCAAAATGGGCTGCCATTTTAAATCAATGTACTTATTGATATAGGTTTCGGGACGTATGCGGTTGCTGCGATACTTTTCATCCCAGCAGCTAATAAAGGCATCCATTAACGTTAAAGAAACCATCGTATGGAGCACTACAGCTTTATCAAAATCAAGCCTTGCCTTTTTAGCTACAATCCCGGCAATATTCATCCAGTGGCCGCCTGGACTTATTTTCTTAAACCCAATGGCCATGTGGCCGGATGTACCTACTACAAAGGGATTGCAATCCCAAAAAGATGCGATCTGCAATTGTTCGGCAGTTGGGTTTCTAGAAATCTCATACACTTCCTTTGCCATCCTGTAAAAGGCGCTGCTGCTATCTTTACTGAAAGCTACTGGTGGTGCAGGAGGAAATTGGTTGCAGCTATCGATTACCATTGTCCGGATTATTTTCCAGTTAGGCTCTACCGCTTCCATGTAGGATGGTGGAGTTGGATACCAATACCCCTCGCCCTTTAAAGGTGTGTAGCGAAGCTTTGCACTCAGATTACCATAGCCGTCTGATTTGGCATAGGTTACAATATCGGCCGATATAAGGTTTGCAACGGCAATGGATTGTTCGATAACAGTTGAAGAGATCTTAAGCAGCTTCAAAGTGGCAATAAGCTGGTCCTGCTTATCCTGTAACATAAAACCGGAGGGCAACATTCTTTTACCGGTTTCCAAAATACTATACACTGCGGCTATACGATAATCATATTTATTTTGCCCGGCAGGTATCTTAGCGATCTTATATCCTTTCAACAATTTTGAAAGTGGAGAAACATTTGTATTGTTTTGTGATACGATTTCATAAGCGCCTAATATTGCATACATATAAAACCGACTGGCGGCGGGGGGATTTACCACATCATGCATCATTACCACCGACATGGAAAATACAGCAGGCTGCAAATCCAAATAAACCGGCAATGTCTTTTTACCCTGCCCGTTTATTAAGCTGTGATAAAAAAATAAAGCTATAATAAAAATCCATCTCATCGTTAGGTGTGTTGATAGTAATAAAAGTTTATTGCTTAAATGATGGGCAGCAACCGAATGAAGCTCAAATAAAAAATGACACAACCATTCCCGCTATTTAGCAATTATAAAACCTGGTTATTTCAACAATCATATCAGTCAATTAACATTAAGGCGGCTGGCAATTAACTGAGGTTTTGATTATGAGTCAATTAATTTTCTTTATAAAAAACAAGTTCACTACCAGCAACGCCTATCACAATATATTTTTTTCCATCAATCACTATTTCCTCGGCTGATTTCACATCACCTGTAACCGACAACCCGGATACGACCTGACTAATATATTGAAAGTTTCCTTTTCCATCACCGGCTAAAACGCATCCGTAGTTCGCATCCATCGCTCCAATTTTTAACCGGTTGTCCGAATGGTTACCCAATAACAATAAATCCATCTTTCCATCGTGATTAAAATCCTTTGATACTATTTTTGAAACCATTGAAAACTGTGCCTGTAAGGGCAATACTGATTTCACCATTTTCCCGTTGCGATTTAAAAAGCAAATGCTACGGGTTTCATTCACCGTAAGGAGGTCGGCTTTTGCTAATTCATCCGGACTAAATATTTCTTTGATCGATGCTTCTGCATAATTTTTATAAGAACTAAATTTTTTCCGCATACCGTATATCTGCTCATTCAGTTCGTCCCGGCTTACAAAAGGATAACTTTTACCCTGCACATAGCAATTAAAGAAGGGATCGACCGATCCATTACTGTCAAAATCTCCATAGTATAGTTCGGCAGGTTCTTTTTCTGAGCTGTGAAAAGGTGAATTTAATCCAAGGTTACCAGCGATGATATCCTCGTTACCATCGCCATCAACATCTGCAACAGCAAGGGAAAACCAAAATCCATTGGAAGTCTCCGTAAAATATTCACTTGTTTTATCAACAAAACCATTTGTATAATTCAGGAAAATTTTCACGGGCATAAATTCACCGCATATGACTAAATCTTTTCTGCCATCTTTATTTAAATCAACCCACCGGGCATCAGTAACCATACCCGTTTTAGAAAAAGGGGCAACACCCACCGAGAAATTTCCCTTACCATCGTTCAGCAATAAATAGCTTACAGGAGTAACCGGATATTTACCAGGAATTATTCTGCCACCCACAAATAAATCAATATCACCATCCCCATCAACATCGCAAGGGCGCACGCATGATTTGCTGGAAGCACTTACATCAGGAATTGCATTTTCAGATAAAGTAAAGTTTCCTTTTTTATCATTTAAATACAACTCGTCCTGTAAAGATTTTGTGCCTTGTTCCCACAATGCATATCCCCCTTTTGCAATATACAAATCTGGAAACCCATCTCCATTGGCATCAAAGAAAACCGCAGCAGAAATGGTTGATTCGTTTTCATTACCGATTACTGTGTTGGTTACTTCCTCAAAACGGTTACCGGATTTTTGAATGTATATCTTACCAGGATTTGTTTTATCTCCACTTATAAATACGTCTTCCAAACCATCCTTATTGATATCTCCCTTTGCGATTATCGCACCTGTCTTTGAATACATCCATAACATTAAAGGCTGTCGTTTAAAATCATTTTGACTTATGCCTTCATTGGTATAATTTATCATAGCCGGTACTTTCGAAAAAAGAGGAGAACCAGCAATAGTATCTGGCTTCGGCTGCAGGATTTCACTTTTCTCTGTGATGAATAAAAGCTGGTTAACTGCAATACTTGTCATCACCTGCGTAGTTTGATCTGGCCACACAATTTTTAATGAATCGATGGTCTTCTCTTTACCCAGTCCAAAGTTCAATGTTGTTGAAACACAGGACAAATAGCCCCTGTTGGGATTTACTTCCTGGTATTGGAGACTGCCGTGGGTGTATACAAATACCTTTGCCCCAATTGCATTTTTATTTGAACGCTTAGTGGTCAGTTTAACAGCTATATAGTTTGCCCCATTGGTTTCCCTGCTCTGGTTTTTATAAATGGAAGCAGGCTCATTGATATTACTAATAATCAAGTCGAGATCACCATCATTATCTAAATCGGCATATACAGCAGCGCTGGAAACGGATGGTTTCGACATGCCCCATTCGGCTTGCTTATTAGAGAATGTGAGATCGTGATTATTTTTAAAAATATAATTTGGCAGGGTTGTAGATGGCATCGCTTTAATAAGATCCATCAATAAAAAAGGCTCCCTGTTAATTGCTTTCTGAAATTTGTAGTCGCCCCAATAGCGGAGAAAGTCTTTGTTGGTATAATCTCTCAGGTAACCATTTGTAATGAATAAATCCTTGTAACCATCATTATCAAAATCTGCAAATAAAGGGCACCAGCTCCAATCTGTATTTGATACACCTGCAAGCCTTGCAATTTCGCTAAAGGTACCGTCACCATTATTGAGGTGAAGCATATTACGCATATACTGTTTATAAAGATCCTGACTTTGCAGCAATTCAAAAGCTTCGTAATTTTCCTGTAGTTGTAATAGTTTTTGGCGCCTGTTATCTTCCGGCAGCATATCCAGTGTCATAATATCAGGCAGGCCGTCGTTATTATAATCGGCTATATCAACCCCCATAGAAAATTGAGATAAATGCCGGAGGCTCTTCCTTGATGCGTCAGTAAAGGTACCATCATGATTATTAACGTATAGGTAATCGGGTTCGTTATAATCATTGGTAACATACATATCCTGCCACCCATCGTTATTTATATCTGCTATTGCGATACCGAGGCCAAACGTCATTGGATTTTGGCGTATGCCAGCCTTTACCGAAACATCGGTAAAATGATTGCCTGTATTTTCATAAAATTTATCACCTGCCAGTTCATCAACATCATTTTTGTACCTGGCAAACTCCATATTGTCAATTTTTTTAGTGCTGTGATTCAGCAAAAACATATCAAGGTCACCATCGTTGTCATAGTCAAAAAAAGTAGCCTGTGTACTGTAACTTTTATCATCCAGGCCAAACGCCCCGGCCATTTCTTTAAACGTAACCCCGCCTTTGGCGGAAATGCCCTGGTTAATAAAAAGTTGATTTCTTCTTTCATTTTCCGGCACTTTACCGGAGTAGCAAACATATATGTCCAGCAATCCATCTCCATTAACATCAGCTATTGTTACACCGGTTTTCCATGCTCCATTCCGGCCTTCTAAACCAGCGCCGGCTTCTTTGGTAATATCTTTAAATTTCATATCCCCAACATTGATGTAAAGCTTGTTAGCTTTCATATTACCGGTAAAAAAAATATCCTGCAAACCATCATTGTTGATATCCCCAACAGCTACACCTGCGCCATTAAAAAAATACTCGTATGCCAGTACATTCAGGTTTTCTGTTTCATTAATGTCATTGCTAAAATAGATATTGGTTTGTGAAGAAGGTTTCAATTGAAATAGAGGGGTTTGGCTATTGCTTGTACCAAAAGTAATTTGTAATAATGCAAATAATGTTATCAGGCATTTCATATCTATGTACTAAGAGTGATCCTTCACTCTTATAAATTATCTAAAAGTGAATAACAAATTTAAGAAGAGAAGCAAGATACCAGAAATGCAGGTATTTGAGGCAAAAGTTTAGCAGATATCAGCGAATTTCCAAAACAAATTAAACTACAAGACCATATACTAATATATGGTCTTGTAGCTTTAGTAGAACTAAAAGTAATTATTGGCTGGTCTTTCAGGCAGTTTTTATTTATCCCACCAAATACGAGAAGCAAAAGCATCACTAGAAGGAGTTAAACCAGACACACCAATTTGATAATTTGCACCATTTCTTCCAAGTTCGTCTGTATTATAAATTTGTCTCCGTGGTATTACACCTCCGGAAAAATTACCTACATATACTACTGGTGTTAATACCGGAAATCCTGATCTCCTCCAGTTGCTCCATGCTTCAGAAAAATTCATCAATGTACCTGTGGTAGCCCAATATTGCTCATTAATCATTTTCAATTGAGCATTAAGGGAAGACGTATTCAATGGATTTGCGGAAGCATATGCATTTGCTGTTGCAGCGCTTATGGTGGCGTTTGCATTGATACCAGCAAGCGCCTGGATTCCAGCGGAAACTCCATTTGCGTAGTGCACTGCTGCAACTGGACCAACATTCCATCCTCTTGCCGCAGCCTCTGCTAAAAGCAATTCAGATTCTGCGTAGGTAATTATAGATACCGGATTATTTAAATCGGTATAAACGGATGTTCTTGGACGAGAATATTTACCAATCGGTGTAAGATCGCCACCAGTACCAGTACCCCCTGGATATCCCGGGGCTTTGCTAATATCAGTAGCTCCTCCATCAAAATCAAACCCATTGGGCATTCCTCTTTGCACGGCTGCTGTGTTGTCTCCCGCCAAAGCAATGTTATTATTGGCTACCAATCCTGCCTGGGGTACTTCTGCAATTGCACTTATCCTTGGATCATTTGTAGACATTAAATAATCCATTAGAGTTTTACTCCATCGCACCTGGTAATAATCTCCGGCAGTGGCCAATGACCTTGAATTTGGATTGGTATAGCCCGTTGCAAAGCTACCTCTCAAGCTAACATCATCTCTAACACTACTCATTGCGCCGCCAGCATAAGCTTTTTCGGCCCAAGCTTTTGCAGTAGCCGGATCTGCTTTTGTTAAACGCATAGCTATACGTAACATTAACGAATTACCAAACCGCTTCCACTTTGCAATATCACCTGCGGTTGAAAATAAATCTGCTGTTGGTTTTGTTTTTGCAGGATCTAACTTTGCAATAGCTCCTTCAAGATCTGTAAGCAAACCTTTATAAACATCTTGCTGTTTGTCATACTTAGGTAACGATATACCATTTTCGCCTTGCAAGGCCTGAGAATAAGGGATATCTCCGTATGTATCGGTTGCGTAATGAAGGCTTAATACCTTCATGATTGTACCTATGGCTACGACATTTGCTTTGGAAGCATCGTTACCCAGTATTTTACCAATTTCAGCACCTAAACTTGCCGATCTATAACAACTTCCCCAACTGTTATTTGCATAATTATTGGTATTGGACGATGGCACATACTTATCCATATTGCTGTAATAATTTACACCACCTGAAGATGTGGAAGATAATATCTGTACCCATCCACTTTGAAACAGTATCGGGCCAGCGTAGCCTGCTATACCTTCTTTATACGAATGCTGACTGTTAGACAAGAAAAAATTGGCATCGAAATTTGCCGGAGACGACGCGTTAGGGTCGGTGTTAATTGATTCAAAATTTTTGGTGCAACTAATAGGTACAGCAAAAATTGCGATCATTGAATAAATTAATATTTTTTTCATACAATTTTGTTTTGAATTTGGAAATTTTGATGAGAGAATGTATTATTTTTTAAATCTTACATTCAAATTAAGACCGTATGACCTTGTGGTAGGCAAACTTGTACCTTCTATTCCTGTATAGCGAATGGTAGATCCAAAAGTTGCCTCAGGGTCTATATTATCACTCTTCTTCATAAGAATGAGCAGGTTTCTTGCCACAAAAGATAATTGCATAGACTCAAATATTTTCAATTTTTGTACTATATTTTTAGGTATGCTAATACCTAACACAACCTGGCGTAATTTAATAAAATCACCATCTAATACATGCACCTTGGTTACATTTTGAGCCATAGCTCTGTAATAGCCCTCTGCTGTAGCAGTTACTGTATTTGCAGCGCCGCCCTCAGTTACTCCGGTTTTTATACCACCTTCTCTTCCAACAAGCGTTTGTTGATTTAATCCCCTTCTTAAAGAATAAAAACTGGTGGCAGATAAAATATTGTTACCATAATTGTAATCCACTAAAAAAGAAAAAGTAATGAGATTTTTAAATACGAACTCATTGTTTAAACCGCCGAAAAGTGTTGGTAATACACTACCCATTGGTACCAAATCACCCCTTACAGGGAAGCCGGAACCATCTACAACAATATTACCTTTATCATATTTATAATCGAAAGCCATTATTTGTGGCCCTGACTGTCCAACGACATAAGCAGTAAAGGCATTACCCAAAGTTGCCCTGTTAAAACCCAGTTGAAGATTATTTCCATTAGGGTCAGTTGAAAGAACTTTATTACTTACACTTGTTAAATTAAACGAAGGCGTCCAGGAGAAATTTTTGTTTTGGATAGCCTTAGCGCTAAGCTGTAGTTCTAATCCCTTGTTCTGAAGAGAACCAGTTGGTATGAAACCACTATTAAAACCTGTGGCAATACTAAAAGAAGCGGGCATTATTTCATTTTTTGATTTCTTAGTAAAATATGCTACATCTATAGATAACCTATTATCAAACATTTTTAAATCGGTACCAATTTCCAACTCTGTGGTAACAAATGGTTTTAACAACCCACTTGGTAAATTTGTAGGTGAACTACCCACCGGGATACCGTTGTATGCGTTGCCCAATGTATAATACAATTGTGTTTGATATGGCTCAATTAATTCATTGCTTGTTTGTGCATACGAAGCCCGTAATTTACCAAAGCTTAAATTATTGATTTTAACCAACTCTGAAAAAATAAAACTTGCTGTTACAGAAGGTACAAAAATAGTGTTGTTGCCATCAGGTAGCGTAGAATAAGCGTCATACCTGCCGGTTGTACCAATGGTTAAAAAGTTTTTATAGCTGAAATCCATGGTATAGTAAGCAGAATGAACTTGAGATTTTCCGAAGCCATAACTTCTATTAAAATTCAAAACATTAGAAGGACTGTACAGGTAAGGCAATACGAATGGTCCACCGCCTGTGCTAACACCCTCATTTTGTCTTTTTAAAAGGTTGGCCCCTACTGCAAAATCTAAATTAAGGTCACTAAAGAGTTTGCGGTTACCTCCAATCAAAGCATCTACATTTAGCTCAGACCTCTCCGATTTGCCAATACCATTTAACCCCCCTGCTCTTCCCTGAGAATATGCAGTTCCCCAAGGAGTAACAGAAAATGAGCGGTCATTTGCCAAGTCGTAGCCAACCCTTCCTTGTGCGTATAACCAACTGGAGATATTATATTTCAATTTTGCTGATGTAATAAAACGCTTTCTACCCACATCGTTTCTTAATTGATTCACTACAAACCAAGGATTACTTACAAATTCATCATCGCTAAATTGCGATTCAAAGCCTGTAGCCGGGTCATACCCTGGCGCCAGAGTTTTTTGATCAATATTATTTGCCAGGAATAAACCATTATTGGCGTTTAATGGTCCATCACTTAAATAAGGAGCATTTTTAACCAACTGATCAATATAGTTCACCACAACATCTGCAGTTAGTTTACTTGTGATGTTTTGGGTTACATTAAGGTTGACTGTGTTTCTGCTTAAGCCACTATTTCGTATTATGGCATCTCCATTTAGGGTAGACATTGACAGCCTGAAAGAACCATCGGCACCACCTTTACTTAACGCAACTGAATTGGTAATTGAGGGAGCTGCACGATAAAAGTTCTTAACATTATCTTTTACAGCGCTATACGGATAAGATTTACCATCAAATTGTATTACAGAAGATCCATCCAACTTTGCACCCCAGCTCATTCTTGCATTTTGCTGAGCTCCGGCAGCGGTAACCGGCTTTATACCTCCCGAGCCCTGGCCGTAAACGTATTGATAGTCAGTGTTGTCAATCGCTTTTTCTACCATGTAATTCATGTTGTAATCAACAGAAAACTCACCTTTTTTTGCGGTCTTAGTAGTAATGAGTATTACACCATTAGTAGCCCTTGCGCCGTACAAAGCCGATGCAGACTGGCCTTTTAAAACTGTCATTGTTTCAATATCGTCCGGGTTTAAATTACCAATACCGTCACCAGCATCTGCTCCACCCCACTCACCTGCGGAACCTCTTTGAGAGTTGTCCATCGGTACACCATTAATTACAAATAATGGTTGTCCTGTGCCGTTAAGGCTTGGGTTACCCCTTAGAAACAATTTTACAGTACCACCAGGACCGCTACTTGTACCCGATACTTTTAAGCCTGCCACCCGGCCGCTTAAAGAGTTGCCGACATTGTTCTCTCTTGCTTTGTTCAATAAGTCGCCATTCACTGTAGTTACAGCATAGCCTAGTTTCTTACTTTCTTTGGTAATACCAAGCGCAGTAACCACTACTTCCTCCATCGCCGATGTGGACTGGTCTAAATCAATGTTTAAAAACTGGTTATCGCCGGCTACTGCGATCGATTTTGTTGTATAGCCGATTGAAGTAACATCAACCGCAATATTCCCGGTAGGTACCGTTAACGCAAAAGTTCCATCCGAATTAGTAACCGTTTGAATGTTTTTTCCTTTTACCTTAATGGTTACGGAAGGAAGTCCGCCGGCAGATTTTGAATCTTTAACCGACCCTGAAAGTTGCCGGGTTTGTGCCATCATTGCTGAACTTATTAGCAACAACACAGTAAACAAGTGTAATTTTTTCATTTGCAATTTGTTTTTGGTTTTAAAATAATATAAAATCATCGTCAGGGGTTCGGAAAATAATTTAATGAAATTAGGAGTAGTCTAATTTCTTTGAAAATCTATCATTAGTGTTTGGATATTCTACATTAAAACCTTAATTGTCTACAGACTGATTGATATTTCCTGGTTGGGGATTATCATATTAATTGTTAATCATTTAAATCAAAAATTCAATTCATGATATTATAACACATATTTATCACGGTTTAGCACATTTCAATAGAATGAAATGAGAAGTTAATTATTATAGCAAAAACAACATTTAAAAAACACAATTACTGTTTATAACTTAAAGATATAAATACTTATTAAATAATTAAAAAAGATTTGATGAATTTTTAATTATTTGTTAACATAAGTTTGTTGGTAAATAAAAAAAATTAAATGTATAGGGAAATTAAAAATAAATTTATTAAGAAATAAATTTGGTACAGAGTACTGTAACAACTGTAATGGTTTAGCTTTCAAAACAAAAAGCAGGGTGGGTAACCTGCTAAGAAATAATACCAAAACCGATAAACCTCGCATGCCCACAAATTGAAATAAATTTTATAATGCCCTGTCGAGATGGGTATAACCACCATCAACATAAATCAACTGACCGGTCGTATGACTTGATTTGCCGGACAAAAGAAATGCTACCATATTGGCAATTTCTTCGGCAGTGGTCATCCTGTTTTCCAGTGGAATTTTAGCGGTGATCTGTTGTAATTTTTCTTCTGGATGATCAAAGGTTTTGATCCAGGTTTCATAAAGCGGAGTAAAACATTCCGCAACAATTACAGCATTTACCCGGATGTCATATTTT
>JBBQQP010000093.1:0-10305 GCA_038215675.1 Chitinophagales bacterium
TAATATTGATGCATTGGAGGAAGAAAAATAATTTTCAGCTCTTTAAATCCTGACAAACTAATGGATACTAATGTTGCGATAAGCTTAAAATACCGTAAAGTGAATAGGCGAATTTGAACCCCGAATAATCAGTCATGTAACGTATTAATTCGTGTCTTAATAATTCGTGTAATTCGTGTTTTATAATTCGTGTAATAAACTATCAAAACCCACTCATGGAAAAGCAAACAGAAATAAAACCAACCCTTTATAATTTCAACAAGCCGGCTTATATAATTTTTCTTTTGACCGGCATTTATTTTTTAATACAAAAGGATTTTTCACAGGCAGTAGTTTTTGGGGGATTGGCGTTGGTATTTGATCCGTTTTAAACAACTATTCCATTTAACAAGTGGCCGGTGTACCAGCAAATTTAGTTGGTTGTTCATTTATGTTTTACGCTTGTTTTGTTTGTGGTGATGATTTTTTGGAAATAAATGGTACGCTTTTAAACAAAAACTTGTCGTCTTCTACCCAATATAATTCTCGTAAGCTTTCTCTGGTATCTCTTGCTACAACCAATCCTTGCTTTTATCAATCCAACTCAAAACAAAAAGCTCCGGCTTTGATCCTATATGATTAAATCAACCACTGTACGATTCAAACCAACACCATCGCTATACACTTAGCTTAACAATCACCGCATGCTCCAATCCATCATTCATCATCAAAATACTTTCACCTGGCTGCTCCAATCCATCCAATATCAATGTAGTGGAAACGGGCGCTCCGTTTAGTGATTGCTGATACTCTATATGGTACACCGATGTTTCAAAAGCATACCTGATTTTTACGGATGGCCAGTTTTCCGGAATGCAGGGTTTAAAGTGCAGATGATTGCCTTCCTTTTTTAAACCAATAAAAGATTCCAAGATGAGCTGGTACATCCAGCCTGCAGAACCGGTGTACCAGGTCCAGCCACCCCGACCTTTGTTCAGTTCCTCACCATAAACATCGGCTGCTACCACATAAGGTTCCACCTTGTATTCATTCATCAGTTCTGCATCCTTTGCATGATTGAGGGGATTGATCAGTTGCAAAAGCTCCCAGGTTTTTTGCTTATTGCCCATAGCTGCAAAAGCCATCACCAGCCATATGGCCGCATGGGTATATTGTCCACCGTTTTCCCTTACACCCGGCACATAGCCTTTTATATAACCGGGGTTTAAACCTGATTTGTCAAATGGCGGATCAAAAAGCTGGATGATTTTACTGTCTCTACGCACTAACTGCTCATCTGCAGACTGCATGGCAATGGATGTGCGATCGCCATGGCCGGCTTGTGACAACACTGACCAGCTTTGCGCAATGGAATCAATTTTACATTCTACATTTTGTGCTGACCCAAGTGGTGTGCCGTCATCAAAATAGGCACGCCGGTACCAGGCTCCGTCCCATGCATTTTTTTCAATATTGGTTCTAAGTATTTCGGCTTGTGCAGTACAGGTTATAATAAAGGATTCATCCTTTTTTAAACTGGCTACTGCTGCAAAGCGTTTCAATACATCGTATAGAAAAAAGGCCAGCCAAACGCTTTCCCCTTTTCCATGCATGCCTACTTTATCCATTCCGTCGTTCCAATCGCCGGAGCCCATCAACGGCAAGCCGTTTACACCAAACTTTAAGGCATGTTGAATGGCTGTTTTGCAATGCTGATAAAGTCCGGCGGTTTCATTCGATATAGCCGGCAAGTCATAAAATGATTCTTCGCCTGCATTTAACAAACGGCCTTCAATAAAGTGAACAGGAACATCCAGTATGGAATGATCGCCGGTGGAACTTACATAGCGGCTGGTAGCAAAAGGCAGCCATAAATAATCATCTGAACAGGTTGTTCGAACACCCCTGTTTACCGGCGGATGCCACCAATGCTGCACATCACCTTCCAGGAATTGCCGGGAAGCACATAACAAGATCTGCTCTTTAACCAATGCAGGACTTGAATGCATCAGCGACAAACTATCCTGCAACTGGTCTCTAAAACCAAATGCGCCACCCGACTGGTAAAATCCACTACGGGCCCACATGCGGCAGGCAATGGTTTGATAGGTTAGCCATCCGTTGGCCAGGATATTAATGGCCGGGTCGGGTGTTTCAATTTGTAGTTTACCGAGGGTATCGTCCCAAAACTGATTTACTGCTTTTAGGGCATTACGGGCAGTCACACTTCCAGCAAAAGGTTGTATCAATGCATTGGCTTCGTGCAGGTTTTTGCCAGCTCCCAGGCGGAAAACGATTTCTCGTTCTTCCTCTTCGCCCATGTCAAACACTACCTGTAAAGCTGCACAGGGATCAAGGCTGGCTCCCTGGCGACCGGATAGCTTTGACTTTTTCATCGCCTCGGGATTACCGGGGGTGCCGTTGCGTCCAATAAATTCTGAGCGGTCGGTGGTAAATGATTTGTTGACATCGTCCACATCAAAAAATGCTACCCGTTCTCCAAATTCGGTGTTATAAGCATTGGTTGCAAGAATGGCGCCCGAACTTGTTTCCAGTTCGGTAGTGATGTGCATTTGTGTTTTTGTCCGCAGATCTCCCAATACCCATTCAACATAACCCGTTGCTGAAACCCTGCGCATACGACCTGAATTATTACGCAGTTTTAAAACAATGAATTTTACCGGTTGGGCCACATCGATGAACATGGTCATGGTAGATTCTATACCATCTTCACTGTGTTCAAAAATGCTATACCCAAAGCCGTGTCGGGTAATATAGGGCGATTTGCCGCGGCATGGCAATGGTGCAGGCGACCAAAAGCGGCCACTCTCTTCATCTCTCAAATAAAACGCTTCACCTTTAAGATCATTAACGGGGTCATTGTTCCAGGGCGTTAGTCTAAATTCATGGGCATTTTCTGTCCAGGTATAAGATTGTCCACATTCGGAAACGATGGTTCCAAAATAAGGGTTGGCAATAACGTTGATCCATGGCGCTGGTGTTGATTTTCCGGGCGCCGTGGTAATTACGTACTCCTTTCCATCAGGCGAAAAACCACCCAGGCCATTGTTAAATAAAAGACCCGTTGGTGCTGCCACCTGTGTAAATACGGAGGAATGGAATTTGGTGGGATTAAAATAGGGAATCGTTGATTTTATTTTTGTCCGGCGATTGATCTGTTCTTCAAGAGTGCCTAACTGATCGGAAAGAACGATGTGAGCAACCGACTGAAAAAGGATCCGGTCTTCGTATGAAATTTGCTCTGCTGTTCGGATAAATATACCGCCTGGCTGGTCCTTTACATCGTTTTTAATAGAAGGTGTAATTAAACTAAGTATCTGGTTATGCAAATCCTGGCGGTAGCCCCCCCTGTCTTCATTCCATATTACAAGATCAACGCTAATTCCTTTGATGCGCCAATACGCATGCGCCTGTATCAACTGTTTTACGAGGTTGATATTGGTAGCCTCTTCTATCATTAAAAGCACAATAGGCAAATCGCCGGAAATAGAATATCCCCAAAGCCCTGATTGCCCCCTCCGGTTTTTTATTACCAGGGATGAATCTGCTCTAAGGGATGCATTTACATAAATAACGGAGGCTGCCAGGCGGGAGTATAACTGTGCATCGGCTTCAGATATATTGATCTGGCGTAGTATCAGTAAACTATGCGTCCAGGCCAGTTCCAATACCCTTTTCGTTAGCTGTCTATCCTGGTATTTTTCTACCAGGCTATTGCATATTTCTTTTGTGTCTGCTATGCCAATGATCATATCCACTGTAGCAGTTTGACCGGCTTCTAAAATGATGCGGTATTGGATGGCTACCACCGGATCAAGCACGGAACCTGCCGTATTTGACAAAGGTTCGGGTTGGTTCATCGCTGCCGGCTGGTGAATACTATTGCCTCTTCCAATAAAAATAGCCCTGCTGGTTTCATAAGAAATCTGGGTAATTTCCGCATCATGCACTTTCATTAAGTGAAACATCCAGGGATTGCGCTCATCCGACGAACGTGGCCTCCGGGTACATAAAATTGCATGCCGCTGCTGGTTGATCTCTGTTTGCACAAAAAGGTTACTGAATGCGGGATGTAATTCATCTGCAATGGCCGAAGCCATTACCACTTCTGCATAACTGGTTAGCTCAATGATTCTTCTTTTTCTTGACCGGTTGGTAATATGCACCCTTCTTAATTCAATGTCATCTTCCGGAGAAACCACAATTTCGGTATGGGTATCCATCGACAAATCCCTGCGCCTGAATTCGGCTCTTCCCTGTGTAAATACGGCCTCATAGTTTTGTGCCTGCTGTTGTGCCGGCTGAAAAGCAGTAGACCAAAAGGCATTGGTTTCCAGGTCGCGGATATAGCAGAATGTACCCCAGTTATCGCAGGTACTATCCTCCCGCCAGCGGGTAACCGCAATATTTTTCCAACGGCTGTAACCGCCGCCGGCATTGGTAACCATCGCATGGTAGCGGCCATTGGACAACAATTCCACTTCGGGTAATGCCGTATTGGGTGTAGTAATCACCCGCATGGATGTATCGGTAAATGGCACCGCACTAATATCTTCTGCATGCACCACCGGTGAATAAAAGGTGGACACTCTTGGAACTTTTTCCTGCAGCAACAATAGGGTTGCCTTAATCTGTACATCCGTTTCAAACCGTTGCTGCATGGGTTTATTCAGCAGAAGATAAGAAAGCGAAAGAAAACTCATCCCCTCGTGGTGCGCCATAAACGATTTTATTATCGCATGTGTCTGCTTGCGGGGCAAACGGGCCGGGGTATAATCAATGGCTTCGTAAAATCCATATTTACTTTCGAAGCCGGCTTCTCTCAATACCTGCAGGTTGTTAAATGCGTCTTCCGGCGCTACCATCAATGCCATCATGGTTGAATAGGGTGAGATAACGAGGTCTTCACTTAAACCTCTTTTTAACCCAAGACCGGGAACACCAAATGCCCGGTACTGATAGTTGAGGCTGGTGTCTACCATATTATAACCAGACTCTGAAATACCCCATGGTATACCCCTTTTTTTACCATATTCTATTTGCATTTCTACAACTGTTCGATTGGTTTGGTCGAGTAAAGTATTGTCGTAGGTTGGCATTACCAATAACGGCATCAGGTACTCAAACATGGAACCACTCCAGGATAACAGGATGGGCGTAGTACCCATTTTTGTAAGTTGCCTGCCCAAAGCAAACCAGCTATCCTGTGGTAATTTTCCCTGTGCAATGGCCACAAATGTGGTCAATCTTGCCTCAGAGGCCAACAGATCATAATAGCTATTGTCTCTGCGCTGGTCATCAACATTGTATCCTATCGATAATAAATGCTGTGAACGATCATATAAGAAATCGTATTCTATATCAGCCATTTCGGTACAATTTGCCGACAATTGCTCTACTGTTAGCAGCAGCTCTTTTGCCCGCCGTCCCGAGTCCGCTACGTTGTTTCGGAAGTTTTGGAGCCATTCATTGTCGGTTACGCTGTTTTCGATTGAATAACTGCTTACAATATCATGAAGCAATGTTTCTTCAATCTTTGCCAGTTCTCTTGTGGTTGGAATAGCTGGTAACATAAGCAATAGATGCCCGAACTTTTCCGGGGCAGCTGGTAAAAGTATCCAGGGTACCATCACTACCAGTTCGTATTTTGCCAGCTTTATCTGTGAAGTAATTTTTTGCGACCACAGTTCACCATCCGTTAAAATGGCCGGGCGCAATTGCTCCTGTATTTTGGTAAACAACAATTCCAGGTGATCCAGATCTTCCTTCACCTCTTGCAGGCTGCCGGTTTCTTTTTCAATTAGTTGCTCCACTTCCGCCTGGAACCGGATTAATTCTTCATCATCTGTATAAATTTCTTTTAATAAACCAACTGTATCGGCCAGACCTTCAAATACCGAGCGGGTAAATATTTTTTTATCCGGAATGGCCAGTAGTCCTTGCTTGAGCGTGATGAGATGACCGGCAAAATTACCGCTATCCACTGTGGAAACATACTTTGGTGCAAGTGGCACCAGGCTTTGGGTATCGTACCAGTTGTATAAGTGACCCCTAAACCGCTCCATTCTAAGCAGGGTATTGAGGGTGTTTCGGGTACGTTCTATCAATTGCCTGGAGCCTATATAGCCAAAGTCGAAGGCCGTTAAATTACACAGCAGCGCCATGCCTATATTGGTGGGAGATGTACGGTGGGCAATTTTATCAATGGGTTCTTCCTGGTAATTATCGGGCGGCAGCCAATTGTCTTCATCGCCCACAAATTTTTCAAAAAATGTCCAGATCTTTCTGGCCAGTCTTCTAAGGTATAAGTTGTCATTCAACGATAATTCCGGCCTTTGGTTTACAGCGGGTTCGCTTACCCGCCATACGATGAGCGGTGCAAAAGTCCACAAAATTAAAATCGGAAGCGCTACCATTAAAGTGATGATAGATTTTTCTACAATCAGGAAAGTAAACACCCCCAATCCAAAAAAAGGCGCAAAGCCCATCTTGTAAAAGACGGCATCAATGCTTTCCCTGTTTTGAGCATGGTGACTAAAAGGATTCCATTGAAGCAGATTTTTTTTGGTAATGATTATTCTCCCAAGTGTGCGAAGGATGGCGTCGATGTTTGAAAATACTTCAAAAGGAAGGCAGATCAAATCTAACAGGTGTTGTATGAAATGATTGCTTGCGGCCCTGATGGAAAAAATCAGGTGCTGCACAAAAATTACTTCCTCCGGTTTCCAAATCAATTCC
Source organism: Chitinophagales bacterium (assembly GCA_038215675.1). Classification (GTDB taxonomy): domain Bacteria; phylum Bacteroidota; class Bacteroidia; order Chitinophagales; family Chitinophagaceae; genus Ferruginibacter. The sequence goes on from JBBQQP010000093.1 coordinate 6,739, forward strand.
CACACAAGGTTTACCACCGAAGGTATCACGATGATGAGCGTTACAGCCAACGTCCAAAACCAGGGTACCGGTGAGAATAACCAGCCAAAGATGAACAGGAGCAATAAGGTTACGGGAACTAAACTGCGTCGGATATTATCAAATATTTTCCAACGGCTGAAAAGCGATATCGGGTTTCGGGTCAACCCTTTGGGTACGGCCGGAACAAAAGGTAAAATCCAAATTGCAATCTGCCAGTCGCCCCTTATCCAGCGATGTCTTCGCTTCATATCGGTGAGGTATTTGGAAGGATACTCTTCATATAGTTGAACATCTGAAATCAAAGCGGATCTGCCATAACAGCCTTCCAGCAAATCGTGACTCAGGATGCGATTGGCTGGTAATTTATTTTCCAATGCAAGTTCAAAAGCTGCAACATCATAAATGCCTTTTCCAATAAATGATCCCTCCTTAAACAAATCCTGGTACACATCAGAAGTATCCCTTGTATAGGGGTCGGTGCCTGGTTCATTGCCATGTATGCGGGCATAAAGTGAGCTGTCGCTAACCGGCAAACTGTTGGAAACCCTTGGTTGCAATATGGCATAGCCTTCTGTAACCCGTCCCTTTCTCTTGTTGTAAAACGCATGATTCAACGGATGTGCCATGGTTGCTACCATTTTCCAGGCGGTATCTCTTGGTAACTGGGTATCAGTGTCCAGCGTTATTACATATTTTATCCCCGAATAGGTTGCCTCGTCTCCCACAATCAACGAAAAATAATCCTTTCCGTTACCCTTCAGCAGTTTATTCAGTTCTGCCAGTTTACCTCTTTTCCTTTCATAACCCATCCATATCTTGTCGTGTGGATTCCATTTTCGTGGCCGGTGAAAAAGAAAAAAAGTATCAAGATTATGACGGTCGTATTTTTTATTTAAATCGATGATTTTTTGTTTGGCTGTTTGCAGCATCAGTTCATCATCTGGTGTTGTTTCGGAACCGGCATCATTAAAGTCAGTTAAGAGGGCATAATATAAATTTACATCCCTGTTGGCTAAAAACCTTACTTCCAGACCTTCCACAAGATCGTCGATGGCTGCTAAACTGCCGATGATAGTGGGCGTTACCACAATGGTGCGGTATTCATAAGGGATGCCTTTTGAAAAATCCATGCGTGGCAAAAGATTTGGCTTTGCCAGGATGGTAACCAACCAGTTCACAATGGAGATTGCAAGACGGCTTGTAGCAAATAAAATCAAGCAACTCAGCAATACCAGTGCAGTTCTTCCCAATCCATCGGCTTCTGCCTTAGCAATAAGGCCCCAGGAAAACAGAGCTGTTAATATCGCAATAATTCCCAGGTAAGAAAACAATGGAAATTTATTCGTTGCTTTTTTGCAATGATCCAGTTTGGAGTTTTTTATCTTTGCCCGCTTTTCCAGTTGTATCAGGCCTTTGCAGGTAAGATAATAGCCAACATGAGACAACCGTTCTTTCCCAACTTTTTCCTTATTTTCCCTGGCCAGCTGAATGGCCATTTCAGCTATTTGTTTTTCTTCTAAATCACTGTACTTGGCAACCTTTTCCACCACATGGCGATAGCTGTCTCTGGTATTAAAATCCATTCCGGCATACAAACCGTCGATATCATTGCGCAACGTATGTTCTACTACACTGGTATTTTCCACGAAGTCCCGCCAGTCGGTGGTGCTTAAAAAACGCAGTCCGCTAATACTATTGCTGATAGATACCTGGTCGGCCGCTTGCTTTTGATTTTCTTCCTGTACCATTTCGCTTACAGAATTACCGCTTTCGGATAATGTTTGCTCAATCCAGTTGAGCGGCAGGCTTACCGAGCTTCCTTTTTCCTGTAATCGTCTTGTCAATTCGGATACAAAGGAACTGTCCATCGGTGGTTCCGATCTTGCCATATCAGCAATTTCAAGCACCAGGTCTTTAGGCGCTTTCTCCACTGCTTCCAACATTTTATCAGCCCACTGTCCTGCCAGCACTTTGTTATTGAAGCTAATTGCAATCTGTATAGAAAGTCTTCGTAGGTTTTCTATCAAAGCCAGCCTAAGCATAATGGGAATTGCCCATAGTTCGCCCAGTTTTAAATAAGTTGTTTCCTGGTAAGCCCTTACGAAACTTATCAGGCTATTCATATCCACATGACCATCACTATGGGAAATAATTTCTACAGCTATATCGTAAACCCTTGGCAAACCAGTAGATTTTCCTTTGGCAAGCTGGGGTAAACCCTTGCTATACCCTTTGGGTAAATGCCTTTTGCCGGTATAAATTTGTTCTTCAATCAGGAAGAAATTATCGAGCAACCATTCACCAGCAGGAGAGATCCGGCTGTTGTCCTTTACAACCTCTGTTAACAATGCATGCACTTCCAACAAAATACTTTCGTTCTCCGCCAACCGCTTCAGCAACTGTTCCGAAGGGTGCTCGGAAATTAGTATATGTCGGCCTGCAAGCCCCCTTGCATGGTTTTTCAGTTGCTCTTCTGTAAACAATTCTGAACGAAAAGGCAGGCGCTTATCGGTATATTTTTCATTTCCTTTTTCACCAAAAATTGGTTCAATAATATTTTTTTTTAAGGAACTAATTGCCTGCGGAAGTATTTTAAAAAGTTCTGTCGAACCGCTGTTCCTTTGATTGTTCTTCATTTTGATAAGTATTTATTTATCCAGGCATTGTACTGGCAGCATACAAGACTGGGTCAGCTTTTTTTTATATGTACCAATACAATACCACTATTGTGAATGTGGTACTGTAAATAAATGTGGCGTGCTAGTGCACGACCGTAAATAGATGCCTTATTAAAGCATTGTTCAATTTTTAAAATAAAATGGTTGGATAAAATAAGATAACCAATGACTCTATTGGATGCTGTCTCTTTCGCAGATTGAAATACCGCAAAAAATAAATATATAAAGCCCAAAATTAACTGAAGAACCCAGCTGGAAAGTACCGGTGGTGAACCCTCTACCAGAGTTGTTAATAATGATTTAGCCACAAAAGGTACGTTAATTTGCCGGATAAAAGATTGTAACAGGAAAGCCAATAGCTAACGGTTGAGTTCGGTTGGAACCACAAACTCGTTCGTTTTGATTTAAATGATCTAAATGAAGAATTGGTATAAACCTACGGAATCAACGTAGGTGTTGATTGTGTGCTTTGCTGCTTTCATTGGGGTGATCCTTTTCTACAAATCGAATTGCTTAACAGTTAGAAAAGTGAAAAAAGGATATTTACATTTTTTTGATTAACAAAAGTCAACATCTTAGCTCAATCATTTCAATTGGGTAAGCAGCATAGTTATAAAAATCCTTCGCAACGATTTTGATAAAACCGAAACGAAGGATTTAATTGACAGACCGTTTTTAAAATAGCCGCACATTGTTCTCAACCTTAAAGAAGCACGCCAACAATAGAACAGATTGTTAGTAAACGTTGGCAAGAGATAGCCCATTCTAACCGTTAGTTTTTGAACTGCTATTGCCTATTTTAGATATTGGTCAAACCATTTCAGGTATCTTTCAAAGCGATCTACCTGGTAGGATGGTTTTGTAATCC
>JBBQQP010000094.1:0-10301 GCA_038215675.1 Chitinophagales bacterium
ACACCAACTGATAATTTATAGCCAACCTGTGAATTTTGCAAGTAATTTAACCAATTGTATAATTTAATAAACCATACGAGTTGTTACTTTGCATCAGGTTTTTCATAGGATATTGGATAAAAACGGAGCTGGATTTCTATCTGGCTCCTCTTTTTTTAAGAAGGCTGTAACCACGACAAGCTGAACATCCGAAAAGACGGAATTACACTTAAAAACGACCGTTTTAGCTATTTTCAAAACAATAATTTTTACAACTGAAGGATATCGCCCCAATACTTTGCGGGATTACCCACAATGAACGTATGTACCAGATCGCATTTATTAAAAATGTGTGAATTATATAACTTTATTTCATAATTGTATAAAGTACTATAGAATTACTGTTGTTACTTTGTGTCAGGTTTTTCATAGGATATTGGATAAAAAACGGAGCTGGATTTCTATCCGGCTCCTCTTTTTTTTAAATTCATGGCCATCAATATAATGTGCTATCAACAAAGGCAACCTAAATGATTAACAATACAGAATGACCAGCAATTCTATTTTCAAATCTGCTATTTACTGCTACGGAATTAAATAACTTTTACTAAATTTTCATCACCAATATAAAGAGCACGCTTATATGGAACCAGTGAACTATGCAAGTAATAAACACAAATGTGTAAGGAATTAAAAATATACTGCTGTTATTTTGCAGCAGGTTTTTCATAGGATATTGGATAAAATTAAACGGAGCTGGATTTCTATCCGGCTCCTCTTATTTTAAATGTGGTCGCACGCCAGCTATTGATGTGTAAGCACTCATTATAAAAAACGAACTATACCAATTACGAAAACTGAATTCCACTAACTAAAACGGTACTTGACATACTTATTTGAGCCTTAAATTCGTGGAATCCCCTGGGGGCATTTTCAGCCTTACCCATTGTTTTATCACTTCATCTATCTCTAGAAACTGCAACAAATGAGTTGCTTAAAAACCAATCTCCCTTGAATGTTATGACGTTTACTGTGCAGATAAATAAACCAACTTAATTACCAGAAGTTAGGTCTTTAACAAGCATCTCAATTTCTGCTTTCTTTTCTTTGCTCAATGATGCATTGCTGTTGTGATGAGAATGAATGGCATTTTTTGTGATGAACGCAGTTTGTTGTTGAAAAAGTTTGCATAAACTACAAACTGTAAGGTGTGCACGAAGTTGTAGTTTTTGGGTAATGGATAGCTTACTCTCCTCCCGAAGTGAAATATAATAAGTCGCCTTTTTACAGCTTAATATCAATTGCTTCATGCTTTATTTATGAAAGATTTACCCAGTTTTTTTCTAGGCAGTTACGGAGGTGCAATTTTGCCCGATGTATCAATACCCAATAGTATGACGGCGTAATATCCAAAACCTTACAAATTTCATCAGATTCAATATCCTCCATGTATTTCATTACAAATACCGCTTGTTGGATATCTTTCAGTTTTTGTTTGCATTTTTCGAGCACCGAATAAAACTCCTTGGTTTCAACAGGCTGGGTATAATCAACACTCCAGTTGTTCGGCTGCTTTTCGGTTGTCCAATGATCTGCATCATTAAAGTAAGGATGTTCTTCCCTTACTACAATTTTTGCTATACCGGAGGATTGTTTGCGAAAGTGATCGATGATTTTATTTTTGCAAATTGCATACAGCCAATTCTTTTCGGATGCCTCGCCAAGGAAGGTATCTCTGGCCTTCCATGCACTGAGAAATGTTTCCTGCACAATATCCTCAGCGGCTGCTGTATCATTGATACGAACGATGGTGTATGCATACAAAGGATCGGCATAATTGTTTACCCACCCGTCTGGATTCAAAACCTTGATTGTATTCATGTGAGCTTGTAAATAATTCTGTAAACTACGGAATTATGTCGGATGCCGTATTTAATCGTTGTATTTAACATTGCGGTTCGGCTTGGGGACCTGGTGAAGATTACCTTCCATTCAAAAAGGAAAGAATCAATTGGACGTCAAGCCTATTGTTAGCTTGCCAGGTTTCAAATAGCACTCCGTTAGGAATACCGATTCAAGGGCACTTTAATAAAATCGACAAAAGGTTGATCAGGATTTCTTACTACTGCATTAGATAGGGTTGCCAACCTTTGGAAGGTTGGCAACCCTACAGCTAAAATGATATGCGGAATGATTGATTTCCTTTTTGATTTCCTTCAATCTTTCATTATTGAAATTTCCTCTTTAAATCTTTTCGCTGATCAGTTTTATATAAGCGGTATTGTCCTTAAGCATCTGAAAGCCATCCGAAAATTTCATGTAGGGCATCCCCAGGAGCACGTGATTTTTCTGACTGATTTTATACAAAATGATCCAATGGCGAATGATTTCTTTCCAGGCAAAAAAGATGGAATGCCTTGGATCATACATATGTGTTGGTTCGCTGCCGGCACCGTTTAATTCGATGATCGAAAAATTTTTTCCCTGCCTTAATTCTTCCCATGTATTGTAGCGGACATCCATCCTGCCATAATAAAACCCCGGTACACTTTTACAGATACCATCAATCGTTTCGCTTAATATTTCATCCGTTAAATAACTGATATCAATAAATTTTGCGCCGCGGCTATGGTTTCCATAGGGTACCAATAATTGCTTTTCATCCTTCAATAATACCTGCGTTAAAAGATCGGCATGCGATTTTTGTAATACAGCCAATTGCAAAATATAGCGGGGATCCTCTTGCAACAATTGCGCTACCGTTGAACTACCGTCGCCTGTTACCGTTAAAAATTCTTTGCCTACAATACCTGAAATATGACCCTTTGTTTCATTTGGATAGCGGTAGTAAAAAATACCCACTTCGTTTTCATAGGGTATAAAATCCTGCACGAGGTAATCAACTTTACTATTGACTGCATAGTTTAATAATTCATCCATTGATTGCAATTTTTCTACACACAATCCCCGCATACCAATATCGGGTTTTGCAATCAAAGGAAATTGTATTTTAGAGTCTGATACTGCTTCTTTAATTTCAAATGTAGCAGTACCTGCCTTTATTAAAATTGTAAGGGGATAGTATTCTGGTGGAATTAAATCGTAAATCTGCTTTTTGCTTTCCATTAAAAAACCGCCATTTTTTATGGTTGGGTTAGAGGTATTAAAGAAAAATACTGCACGTGCCTTTACACATAACCACAACCAGTAAAAATAAATGGGGCCATACACTACATTAAACGACCAATACTCCCAATTGAATAATTTGATAAACCATGTTTGTTGAGTGATTTTTTTCATAGTACAATGGTTATCTTATGAAGCAATGTAATGCGTGGCATTCATTTGTTGAAAGAAAACCGATCTATCTTTTAAATCAAGATATTGCATGGAAGCGTGTTCACCGGCCAATTGAATTGCAGTGATGCTTACGGTAAGCAACTGCCCGCCCCGGTTCATTTGCAGGTCGTTTTGCAAATCACCATCTCCGGCAAACCGGTGAAAATGAACAATGTTTTCAATGTCGGGATCAGGATTCGCTTTTTGCCATTTTGCAAACCATTCTAACCGCTGTTGCTGGGTACTTTCAGCATACAAAGTGGCACTGCTCCAGATATAATTCTGTTGAGTATCCAATAAACTTTTAAATTTTTCCTGTCCATTCCAGCGACATTCGTACAATTTATAATCTTGTAATAATATCAGGGTAAACGGCTCAATTTCTGTTAGATTTATTTTGGTAAAAAAACTTTCGGGATCGGAGGCAGCAAGAATATCCAGCAGGATTAGTCCCCTGCTTCTGCGGTAAGGTGGGGCAGATTGGTGACTAACAAAACCACCATTTAATAACACTGCCGCCGTTGTATTATTTTTCAAAACAATCCATGTGCCACCAGCATCGATATCTTTTGGAAAAAGCAAATCAGCAAGTCCAATATGGTAAACCGATGGAGGAAGCGCCTTTCCCCGATGTATTTTTTCATCCCGGTTGGAGGTAATAAAAAAATGTTCCCGCTTTCGGATAAACGTTACTGTGCACATGAGGCCCGATATTGAATGGTAGAATGCGCAATTCCAAAATTAGCAGGTATTGTTATGGCCGCAATTTCATAAATGCCAATGCGAATCAATGCCATATGATGAATGGTATGCTCAAGGTTGTAGGCAAGCTCACGATAATAATTGCTGGCAACCGGCAACATCAAATCCGGACTTTCTGTATAATTCAACTCCAGTTGCAAAAGTTTATCCGGCTTATCCAACAACAAGGGAAGTTGTAGCAACAACTCATTTACAATTTCCAATTTAGTTTCGTACAATATTTCTCTTTCGCGAAGGTCGTAATTTATCACACCTGTAACATAGCCTTTGTCAAGTTGAATGTACAACTCTACGATATGTCTTACATGCTGACCAATGGTTGCATTGAATAAACTATTTACCGGCTGCACATATTGTTCTGCAGTAAGTTGCTGAAGTGCTTCGCTTAACTGTGTCAATGTTTTACTGATGGTTTGCTGCAAATGCATGCCTCTTGATTTTATAGTGATAGTGAATTTAAATTGTCTATTGTAAATGGTAAATGGTGAATGGTGAATTATAATTGATGAATTGTAAAACGACTTCTGCCAGCTTATTCCTCACTCCTCACTTTTCCTCATTACTCATACCTAATTCCTAATTCTCATTCCTCACTTTTTATTCCTAATTCCTCATTCTTCCTTTCTAAACTAACTAATTCTTTTTTGTAACAACAGCTAAACTAACTGTCAACTTATCCGACAGCACCATACTTTTACCGCCTACACCAAAATCTCTCCGATCAATTTTGAATGTTCCTTCCAATAAATACCCATCTCCTTTAGAGATAGCCGTAAATGGAAAAGACACCTTTTTAGTGACACCCCTGATAGTGATATTTCCTTCAAAAACATACGTTCCTCCACTTGATGAAGATACTATTTTGGTTGAAATAAAACTGATCCGGGGATATTTTATCACATCAAAATATTCCGCCTTTCGCAGGTGTGCATCCCTGGTTCCATTCCCTGTATTGATACTAGCAACATCTACACTGGTACTAATTAAAAAAGTTGAAAGATCGGCAGGGTTAAAAGTAACCTTACCCTTCAACCCCTTGAAACTTCCATTCACAGTGAGACCAAAATTTTTGATCATAAACTTCACCGTGGAGTTTTCGTCCACCGGCAAATAGTTTTGGGCAATGGCTGCTGACACAAACAGAAAAAACACGAGACTTGTAATAATTTTTTTCATATTTAATATTTCTTTAGCGTGGCGCTGTCAAACATGTGATTGAATAACTGGCAATGCACTAGAGCAAATTTATATTCTTTAAAATCAGGTTTACCGGTAATGGCGTACAAATGGCTACCGCTAACAGCGATTAATTTCCCTGTGTTCAGGAAGCTAACTAGGTGTAGCTCTTTGGAAAGATACACATGTAAATCGGGCCCATTGGAAATCATTGCGTTCGCCAGCAGCAGGAAGATCATACTATTTTGCTTTATAACTTTAGCCATTCCAGCCACGGTGCCGTACGGACCATTTAGTAAACTGCCTGAATACTTTGTTACAGCCTCAGTATCCACCTTATCGTTCGCGGGCATAGTAGATGCATTTTTCTCCTTTAGACAGGACACCAATAGCAATAAACTGAAGGGTAATAAAAGCAGGTATTTTCTCATTATGAACATTCTTATTTCTTTTATAAATTTTTGCCCCGGCAAAATCTACGTCGATTATTAAGAACCAATACAGGCAGCTTCTATTCCAGCGTAAAAGTTACTAATTGGCAACGGAAAATCAATTTTATTTCACCCTTCACCATTCTAGATTTATCATTCACTATCAACAAACGACAAATGGCAATTCAATTTTGATCGTTCACTTGTAACATGAATGAGAGACTTTTCATATTCTTTTGAGGATATTTACTTTTAACAATGAATAAATTTGACTGCGGTGAATCCATACCAGCCACACACTAGCTACCAAAACCATAATAGCATATACGAACAATTGCCCGCCATCGTTCAAAACCACGAACCCTAATTTTGAAAGATGAAAATAAAGCGCTCCACACATAAGGCCCGTTGCCAGAAGCGCCCCCAATAACGTTGTGCGGGGATGTGAAATCAGCATTGCAGCTATCAATTCCATCACGCCTATGCCAATTCTTCCCCAGGGTTCCATACCAATACTTCTAAAAATATAAACAGATTCGGGGGAGGCTGTAAACTTAAAATAAAGTGTTTGCAACAGGATAACAGCTGCTATCAAACGCAATAACCAGGTACCGATAATAGAAATGTAATTGATGGCCATACTGTGGTTGATTGTTGATGATTGATGGTTGCACCCCTTCATTGCAGGATATTAAATTGCGTTTCTTATTGCTTCAATAGTTTCATCCAACTGAGGTCGGCTTTGGTTTTTAGGTTTGCTTCATCCTTATTCCAGTCTTTTAAAGTATTGTTGAAAAATTTATTATAAAACAAATACAACCTGCCATTGATTATTTTTAATGTTGCGGGATCGATGCTTACTTTTTCACCGGATGCACGCATTGCATAGGCACACCAACCAACATAAGCAGGTTCATATTGATTGGCATTCATTTATATAATTCCTTGTATTCAACAGAAGAAACATAATAATTTGCCCCCTGGTGATAAACAGCAAGAGTTGATTTGCATCTTATTGCTTTGCTAATTTCCACATACGCAACCGGATCATATCCTTGCATGGAAATGCCTTCTTTTAAATTATACTGCTTTGTTTTGTTTGACAGGTTCCTGCGCCATTACTGTCGCAGTTGCAATCATCACCTATTGCAAATTGTTTCATACACATTGTCAATATAATTTCTATTATATACGGACAACATCCCCTTTCCTTTCAAATTTTTTAAAATATTTTTTTAGCATGTTAACCGTATTCCTTTGACTATAAATCTTTACCAAGATCAAAGGGCCAACGAGCATTAAATAAGGCACGAACAGGCAATGAAGAACCGATAGACCGGGTAGTCATTATTTCACTATTCATCTACTCATTTTTCATTACTCATTTTTCATTATTCATTACTCATTTTTCTTAATCATTTTTCTTTACTCATTTTTCTTTACTCATTTTTAATTTTTAATTTTTAATTTTTAATTCATCACTCATCCCTCATCACTCATCACTCATTCCTCATCACTCATCACTCATCACTCATTCATTCCTAACCAATCGTGCCAGCTCATTTTTTGATTGCCTTACCTTTACCCAATATTTAATTTTTGAGATGATTTCTTTTATTATAACAGCCGTATTTGTGCTCGGTTACGTAGCCATTGCATTTGAAAATACGCTTGGTTTAAATAAAGCTGCTTCTGCTTTAGTCACAGGAGTGCTTTGCTGGACCATATACGTGCTCCATAGTCCGTCAACTGGGTTGGTACATCAACAATTAATGGCAGAGCTTGGTGAGATCGCTTCTATCTTATTCTTCCTGCTGGGCGCTATGACGATTGTTGAGCTGATTGATTCTCACAACGGCTTTGACATCATTACAAAAAAAATAACAACTGACAGCAAACAGCAATTGTTGCTGATTATTACTGTTATTACGTTTTTTTTATCGGCCTTGTTAGATAATCTTACAACTTCCATTGTGATGACTTCGCTTTGTGCAAAACTATTAGCGGAGAGAGAAGACCGGCTTTGGTTCGCCGGTATGATTGTGATTGCAGCCAATGCAGGTGGTGCCTGGTCGCCATTGGGTGATGTAACTACCACTATGCTTTGGATAGGTGGCCAGATTACCGCCATCAATATTATGAAACAACTATTGTTGCCTGCGCTGGTAGCATGCGGTTTGCCCGCCCTGATCATGTCTGTGCGGTTTAGGGGTAAAAAATTAACAGGAATATCTAAAACGATTTCAACCATAAAAGAAAACAGGGACAGCAATATAGTTTTGGTTGCAGGTGTAGGCTTTCTATTATTTGTTCCGATATTTAAAACGATCACTCACCTACCTCCATTTATGGGTATGATGCTGGCCTTGGGTTTAATGTGGCTGATCACTTCGGTCATTCACAAAAACAAGCATTCCGAATACGATGAAAAATATACCGTTGCCAAAGCGTTACAACGAATTGATACATCAAGCATTTTATTCTTCCTGGGTATATTACTGGCGGTATCGGCACTTCAATCTTTTGGTATTTTAAAAGAGGTAGCCTCCTTTCTTACCTCAAATCTGAAAAACGACTACCTCATCGGTATAGCACTGGGCATACTATCGTCGGTCGTAGACAATGTGCCACTGGTAGCAGCATCACAGGGCATGTATGATTTAAATACATATCCAACCGATCATCCTTTTTGGGAGTTTCTGGCCCTGACTACCGGTACGGGTGGAAGCGCCATCATTATAGGGTCGGCGGCGGGGGTAGCTGTAATGGGTATTGAACAGATTGATTTTATGTGGTATTTAAAAAAGATAAGTTGGCTGGCATTGGCAGGATTTGCCGGGGGAATTATAGTCTTTTTGTTGCAGAAGTTATTATGATGCTATTAAAAAACAATACCAATAAGGGTGGAGGCCAAAGTATGAACGTATCAATATTGAACCGTTGACCATTCATCATTGATCATTCATTATCAAAAAAAATTACTGATGCATTTAATTTACAGCGTTACAAATCACTATGCCGCAACCATAATTCTCAAGAGATTCATCTATAATGAATGATTTATTGTGGGCGAAAATAAATAAGTTGCCGTTCAATACAAAACTTTCCGGGTTGGAAGTACTGCATGATAAATTATCAATTAACTGTTCCTTTACCTGGCTTAAACAAAGACTTGTAAACATTTGAATAATGGCATTGGGGGAATGGGTAAACTTTCGCATGAAATATTAAGTATAATGGATTTTAAAACTTTCTAACCTTGACTTTAAAAAAGGAATCAAACTTACAAACAATATGAAACAATCAGCAAATTTTATTCCATTTTATGGAATTTTGTTTTTTCTTTTATATTATTAACGTATCTATGGCAATACAATGCAATGTGGAAGGCAGTTTCATCCCTCATGACTTCTGTTCCCGGAATCAAAAAAGATTCCGATAGTCAATTCAATTTTAATTGTATGCTTGCATGCTGGTATTAATCCCATATTTCTTTAGCGACTCATTTATGATAAAAGAACGATTGGGTAAAATACTAAACCGCTGTCCCTGCCAGTTAAAAGTACGTTGTCTTATGTTGAAAGATTCAACCGCTTCATCCAGCCAGTTCATCACCTGCACCAGGCAAAGCAATGAAAATATCTTGATCACCCAATGTGGGAATTTATTATTTTGGTTCATTGAAAGGAATTGAATATTTTATTAAAAAACGGTTTCTAAACTTTTTTATTGTTTTAACAGGTGAATATTGAGTTTTCAAACAATACCCATTCCGCTATCAGGTAATAAATGATCAACTAATGAATGGGTTGTACACTTAAACTTTGTCGTGATCGCCTCAAAAAATCTTCAATACAAAAAAACAAATAAATTAGCTCCCCGCTTGTAAAACGAATGGCAGAATGGCTGTAGAAAATATTCGACATACAGTCCGATCTATTCCGATTCAATCAACCCATTTGAAACGTCTTTTTAAATGTGGCCAGGGTTCTGTTTTCTCAAACAATTGTCAGTATCCAGTCACATCAGCATGGCAGTTGTGTAAAAACTGAATTTTTTTTTGAACCAATGCATTGCAGGGATCGCAGCCTCTACTTTGTGCGGTTATGAACATTTTCAACTGCCTGTGTAAATGGATAGCAATCTTACACCAGGTTGATCCCCTTTTACCATCTTAATGTTAAAAGCAAGCGCTTGCTTAAATTTCCCTTTACCAGTGAAATACCACCGGTATAAATTATAAATACAGTACCTTTTCGGCAACTTTATTTTTAAATAGTATGAAAGCAATTTTCTTAGTTAAAAATGGTTCGGCAGCATCAGCCTTTGAATTTCGGGAGATTCCCATCCCTATTCCACAACCTGAACAGGTATTGATTAAAGTGGAAGCCTCTGGTTTAAACTTTGCAGATATCATGGCCCGCAATGGAATGTATAAGGAAGCTCCGCCAATGCCATGCATACTGGGTTATGATGTAGCAGGAACCGTCGCTTCGGTGGGGGTGTCTGTTACCAGCGTAAAAAAAGGAGACCGGGTTACTGCTATGACCCGCTTTGGGGGCTACGCCGAATACGCCCTCACGGATTGGAGGACCACAGCCATCATACCCGATA
>JBBQQP010000095.1:0-10243 GCA_038215675.1 Chitinophagales bacterium
GATGAGGTTTGGGAAAACTACAATATGGGTTTAATTACCAACAATGAGCGGTATAACCAAACGGTGGATATCTGGAGTAGGGTAGATACAAGAATTACAGAAACATTGATTCGTGAATTGGCTGCAGATAAACAAGGTTTCAACTCTGTTTACATGATGCTAGATTCCGGCGCCCGTGGTAGTAAGCAGCAGATTAAGCAGTTGGCTGGTATTAGGGGATTGATGGCTAAGCCTCGTAAATCAGGTTCATCTGGTAGTGAGATTATTGAGAATCCTATCTTATCAAACTTTAAAGATGGCCTGAATGTATTGGAGTACTTTATCTCAACCCATGGTGCCCGTAAAGGTTTGGCGGATACGGCTTTGAAAACAGCGGATGCTGGTTACCTAACCCGTCGTTTAGTGGATGTGGCGCAGGATGTGGTGATCAACGAAGAAGATTGCGGAACCTTACGTGGTATTGCAACCTCTGCGTTAAAAGACAATGAGGATGTAATTGAAAACCTGGCAGACAGGATTGAAGGTCGTACTTCATTACATGATGTACATGACCCGGTAACGGACGAATTATTGTTGAAAGCAGGTGAGGAAATTACACAGGACCTTGCTCAGAAAATTGAACATAGCAGTATTGAAACAGTTGAAATACGTTCTGTATTAACCTGCGAAAGTAAGCGTGGCGTTTGCGTGAAATGTTATGGTAAGAACCTGGCAACAGGGTATACTGCACAAAGAGGAGATGCTGTTGGTATCATTGCTGCACAAAGTATTGGTGAGCCTGGTACACAGTTAACCTTGCGTACTTTCCACGTGGGTGGTGTGGCCGGTTCTGCTTCGGTAGAATCAACTATGCCGGCTAAGTTTGATGGTACCATGTTCTTTGATGGTTTACGTACTGTATCAACAACAGATAACGAAGGCAAAAAAATCAACGTAGTTATTGGACGTACTGGTGAGGTTCGTAATATGGATGTGAAAAATGATCGTTTATTAAATACCAATAATATTCCTTACGGAGCTACTTTGAACGTTAAAGACGGACAGAAAGTTACCAAGGGTGAAGTGATCTGTACATGGGATCCATTCAACAATGTAATTGTTTCTGAAATTGTAGGTACTGTTAAACTGGAAGCTGTAATTGAAGGTGTTACCGTTCGTGAAGAAGCGGATGAGCAAACAGGTCACAAAGAAAAAGTGGTTATTGAAACAAAAGATAAAACCAAATTGCCCTCTATCATTATCGAAGGCGCTAAGGAAACCAAATCATATAACTTGCCGGTAGGAAGTCACATCGTTTTGGAAGAAGGCGACCAGGTAAAAGCTGGACAGGTATTGGTTAAAATTCCAAGAGTATTAAGTAAACTAAAAGATATCACTGGTGGTTTGCCTCGTGTAACAGAATTGTTTGAGGCACGTAACCCAGGTAACCCTGCAGTTGTTTGTGAAATTGATGGTGTGGTTGCTTTTGGTAACATCAAACGTGGTAACCGTGAGATCATCGTGGAAGCTAAGGATGGTGTTGTAAGAAAATACTTGGTTCCGTTAACCCGCCAGATTCTGGTACAAGATGGTGACTTTGTAAAAGCAGGTGCTGCATTAAGTGATGGACAAACCGCACCAGCAGATATCCTTGCGATCAAAGGACCGTTCGCTGTTCAGGAGTATGTGGTAAATGAAATTCAGGAAGTATATCGTCTGCAAGGTGTGCGTATTAATGATAAGCACGTTGAAGTAATCGTTCGCCAGATGATGCGTAAAGTTAGCATTGAAGATGCTGGTGATACCATATTCTTAGAGGGAGATACGGAAGATAAGCTGGACTTCAACACAGAGAATGATAACATTTTTGATAAAAAAGTAGTTACCGATCAGGGGGAAAGTACTAAGTTGAAAACTGGTCAGATTGTTACACTTCGCGACGTAAGAGAAGAAAACTCAATCTTAAGAAGAGCTGATAGAAAACTGGTTGAATTCCGTGATGCTAAACCTGCAACATCTTCACCGTTGTTGCAAGGTATTACCAAGGCATCATTAGGTACACAAAGTTGGATTTCAGCAGCATCCTTCCAGGAAACAACCAAGGTATTGAGTAGCGCCGCTATCAATGGAAAACTTGATCTGATGTTGGGTCTTAAAGAGAATGTAATCACAGGTCATCCAATACCGGCTGGTACAGGGTTGCGTGAATTTGAAAACATGATCGTAGGTAGTAAAGAAGAGTATGAGTTGCTGATGACTACCAAAGAAGTGATGAGCTTTGATGAAGAAGAATAATAATAACACGAATGTTTACACGAATTCAATGAAAATAAAAAGCAGGAGTAAGATGAAAGTCTTGCTCCTTTTTTTGTGCCTGTTTCTAGTCTAACGTCTCAACTGACTGGTGCACTTACAGCGGATATAGTAAAGTAAAAAGCTTAGTAAAATAATAATTATTCTTCCGGCAAAGAAGCAGCTATGTGCATCATCGTTGTGTCACTCCCTTGTACTAAGTATCTCTATGGAGCTTTTATTGCGTTAGTAATGGCACCTTTAAACCGGCAGTTCTGCAAAACCATAAGAAAACATTACCGTTCCTCTACCATGAAAGTAATAGGCTGCCTGCGGTAAGCATTTACTTACGGCCAAATTGGATGGCTGCATGCCAAACCGGACCTTCTTTAATTATCCTTATTACTTCTTTTTCCATGCCATACCCGTGGCTTGTTTCTGCATTCACTTTGCTTACACTCCCATCTGTTGCTACAATGAATTTGACAATAACTTTATAAACACCGGCAGGGCACAGTTTTCAACAGGTATTTCTGGATGAAGGTTTTTTGAAGAAATTTCACCCAGCCTTGTGGTCCGCCAGCAAAGCCTACTTCTTTTTCTTCCCTGGTATATAGTGATTCTTTTTTTACCAAGCCTGCCTCGTAGCGCTTCAAATGATGGAGCTTTAAAATAAATCCACTTGCTATTTATTAGCCGCAGTTGTTTTCTAATGGCTCACCCGACAGGGCTTTATGTTATGTTGCTCTTTTTTTTAATGATGAAATAACATATTATTTTCAGGTTGCCCATTATTTAAATGTTTGGAAGAATCATTGCCAAATGGGCATAAAATAAAAATGGCGATAAAATAATTATCGCCATTTTAAAATTTCAAATCACTGATCGATTCTAGAATCTACAGCTTCGGAAGTTTATATCCATTATAATATTCTTTCATTAAATATTGTTGATTGATGGCTTCATCCGTAAATGCGGACTTTGATTTATCCCACAATAATTTTTTACCACTTCTAAAAGATATATTACCCATCTGCGCCACAGTTGCTACATGCGCCCCTGCTTGTATGGAACAATTTAAATCAGCAGCCTTGCGTGACTTTACAGCGCCTATAAAATTCTCCCAGTGTTTGTCAAGCCCATTGTCGGTCGATTTTTGTAAAGGCATAATTACCTTGTTTTTGCTTTGCCTTTCTTCAATCACTTCCCAACCGCCACGGTTTAAAATGAGCGTGCCATTGTTGCCGATAAAGGCAATGCCATGGTCTCTTCCATAAGAGCCATTGTCGATCCCCATGGCCGAATCCCATACCATATTGAACTTGTCAAATTCATACAAAGTGGTTAAGGTATCCGGTGTTTCCTCATACAAATCGGGATAGGCAAATTTCCCTCCAAGACCAGCAACGCTGATGGGTAGATCCGCCTTCATACCAATCAATGCATAGTCTAACAAATGAACGCCCCAATCCGTCATTAAGCCACCGGCATAATCCCAAAACCAGCGAAAATTAAAATGAAAACGGCTGCTGTTAAACGGCCTTATGCTGGCAGGGCCAAGCCATTGTTTGTAATCAACGCCAGCAGGAGCTGTGCTGTCTGGCACTACAGGTCCGGGTTTCATCCAACCCTGGTAACACCATACTTTTGCTGTACGGATATTTCCCAATTGTCCGCTGTGTACAAAGGCAACCGCATCTTTAAAATGCTGCTGGCTACGCTGCCACTGACCAGCCTGCACTATTTTATTATATCGCTGCTGTGCCGCCACCATACGGGCACACTCTTCTATAGAATTACCCACCGGTTTTTCTACATATACATCCTTACCTGCTTCGCAGGCATGAATCATCATCAGCGCATGCCAATGATCGGGCGTGCCAATTATTACCGCATCAATATCTTTTTGCTCCAGCAATTTCCGGTAGTCGTCGAAAATTTTTATTTTACTAACATCCACATTTGATTTGCTCAATTCAGCAAGTCTTTCAGTGATTACATTTTTATCTACATCGCAAACGGCTATGAGGTTTACACCGGCAATTTTTAAGGCTGCTTTTACATTTGCCCAGCCCATTCCTTTGATACCAATGGCACCAATATTTACCTGGTCGCCTGCTGCAACTCCGTTATTTAAAATAGCAAATACTTTGTTGTTGAAGGCCGATACAAGGGCGCCTCCACCAATCAGCATGGAGGATTGTTGTAAAAATTTCTTACGTGATGACATAGAATTTTGTTGGTTTAATCAGTTGGTTAAAAAATGAAAACTACCTCAATGATTTTGCCGGATCAGTGCACCAGCAGGCGTGCTCACTCTTTTTCAGCAAGCCTTTATCGAATATAAACTTAACTATTTTATTTTACTCCGTGATGAGTTTTATATAACTGAAGCGGGCGAGAAAATAACTTTTGTTCACGCAACAAAGAAGTTTTTAACTTAAATCACATCTTTAATTCGCTTCATCCTTTTTTTACCACACTGGATTTGGCAATGCAGCCTTAGCTATCTAAATGCTTCATAATTTTATCCCATTTAAGTTGAAAATCGAGCTCTCAATAAATGACATTGGCTTTTTAAAGAAAGCCCCGCCTAAAAATAAGCAGGGCTTTTTCAATTGGTATTAAAAATTCTAATTGGTAGTTTGTGTCTTTTCAAAATCGAATTCAGGTTCATTTATATTTTTTGGATCGGTGCCATAATTATTTTCAAATCTGTTACCGTCTGTGAAGAGCCAAACCAGTAATATAATACCACCAATTAAAGGTATAAGTGCTATAAAGTAATACCAGCCGCTTTTATTGATATCATGCAATCGACGTGCTACAGCCGCTAGGCTTGGCACGATGGTAGCAAGTGCAATCAGCGCATAAGCGATCACTCCAATTGTCATTAGCGATGAACTATCTGAAGAAACGCCTACAATCGCCAGAATGTAAAAAGGAATGATCAGTAAAAAATTTGCCAGCGTAAAGTACCAGTATTCGGCTCTTCTTGCCCTGCCTTTAAAATTGGCATAGTTGTTTAAAACTACTTTTTTCCACCAATCAATCATGTTGTAATCAGCTTCTAATTTTTCCATTGTTGAGTTTTTTTAGGTTTGAACAACAATGATAAAACAATTTTATTAAAAAAATACCTCATTTGGTTTTCTGTAAAAATGGATACTGGAAGCCCTGCACTACCGAAGTGATTGCATCACTATTATTTAACTTACCAAGAAAGAGTTACCACACAAAAAGGGTATCTCTATCTTTTCTTTTACTACTCTACAGTTAAAAGTATAACCGAAAAGAAAACATATAATGCCGACACAATACGTTAACGATGGTATTGACCAGCACATCTTCTCTTCTTTTGATTTATATATTTTTTACTATTTTTTGTTTAAAAAAAATCATTTTGTAACATGTAATCTTACCCGCTGCGGTGTAAGGCAGTCTACGCTGTATCAAAAAATATAAAATTTAAAAGCTATCGCTTTGCTACCGCTTTTTACCACAACTCCTTTGATGAATCTTTTTTTAAAATAAAGTTTTATTTTTTTAAAATATATTTATTTTTTGCGGTTACGCCTTCCCATTCGTCGGTGCGGAAAGGGGCCGCTGGAAATTGTTCTTTATTAAACAGATTGCCATCGGTAGCGTCATCTACCCAATTGTATCGAACGGCTACCGGTTGGCTAATGCCATCAGCGTACACAATTATTTTATCTCCTTCTACCATTGCTTTGGCATATTGAAATTGTTTATCGGCAGCTGCTATTTCAAAGCCTTTGATGTAGCCATACTTATCTTTTACCAACCAGCCAGTTCCGGTATGGCTAAATGCAAGAATTACTTTATTGCCTGCCACTTTCATGGATTGATACATTGGGCCATTGCTTTCACCTGTCTGTTGATAGACGTCATGTAAGGCAATGCTGGCGAGTCTTTTGCCAACATCCTGTTTGTTTTTGGGATGTATATCAGCAGGGTTTCCAATGTCTGTAGTAATTGCCATGCCGGTATGCGGAAGGTTGAGTGTCATCGTTTGGGCTTCTCTTAACTCGGCCCAGTTACTGCCATTTTTACTATTGGCTGCAGCAGACCCAAATGTAGCAAGCTGTACAAATAGAAATGGAAAATTGCCTTGTTTAAAATGTTGCCTCCAGTCATTGATCATCAATGGAAATGCGGTGCGGTACTGGTAGGCACGGCCTGCATTGCTTTCGCCCTGGTACCAGATGGCGCCTTGTATGGTGTACTGCACCAGCGGGTAAAGCATTGCATTGAACAACAGGCTCGGGTAGTCGTTGGGACCAAGGGCGGTAGCTGAAGCAGATATGCCGGCAACCTTGAAAGTCCATTCGCCAGCCAGCGATTGAATCTTGTTATCAAGCGTTATATTCATATCTGCAGCCTGGCCGTATGCACCGCCGCCACCGCCGGTGTCACCCACCTTAATGGCAATGGTATTTTTACCCGCTTTTAAAATACCGGCCACAATCGTATATTTTCTTGGTGTGTTGTAGCCGTCTGTGGTACCCACTTTTACGCCATTCACAAAAGTTTCATCATTGTCATCAATCATTCCAAGGTTAAGGATAGCGGCCCTGCCAGCATCGGCATTGGTGATGGTAATTGTTTTTCTAAACCAAACGGTGCCATCCAGGTCAGGCAGGCCTTGTGATTCCCATACGCCGGGCAATTGCATCACCGGCCATTTGCTGTCATCAAAGCTGGCATTTTTCCAGTCGGCTGTGTTGGCGTTGTTTTCAAAATTACCTTGTATTTTTTTAATATTGTTCAGTGTGCTTTCTCCACGTTGTTGAATGAATTGATCCGTGTTGTTGCTTCCCATGGCGTCGGCTACGTATTTCATCTCCGGGTCATTTTCAAAAGCATTTTTACTCGTCCATGCTTCCGATTGGGTGCCGCCCCAGGAAGTGTTGATGAGGCCGACGGGTACCTTTAACTGGTTGTACAATTGCCTTGCAAAAAAATACGCCGCTGCTGAAAATGCGCCTGCCGTCGCCGGGCTGCATACTTTCCAGTCGCCACCAGTAATATCATCTTTCAATTTGGTACTAACGGTGTTGGGTACTTTAAAATGTCGTATCTGTGGATAGTCTGCTGTACTAATTTCCTCCTGGTAATTATTTATTTTACCCCAGCCATCAATCGGCATTTCCATATTGGACTGACCGCTGCAGATCCATACTTCTCCTACTAAAATATTTTCAATAGCTACCTGGTTTTTTCCTTTCACTAACAATTGAAAAGGACCGCCTGCATTTTCTGGTGCCAGGATTACCTGCCATTTACCTGTTTTGTCAGCCTTAGTAGTTTTTGTTTGTCCATTAAATTGAACGGTTACTTTTTCGCCGGCAGCCGCAAATCCCCAGATACTAATGGGTTTGTTGCGTTGCAACACCATATTATCACTGAAAATTTTTGGCATGGTAATGTTGGCAAAACTGGTTGCAATAAAAAGGAGGCTTGTTAAAAAGGCAATCATTTTTTTCATATAGAGCAATTTGTATAGTGCATTATTTTTTGCTTTGCTAAAGTATGTAAAAAGAGCGGACTAGCCTGAATACCCAGTTGGGCAAGGTGAGTATTTTATAAGGTATATTTTTTACGAAGTGATAAGGTATTGTTAGCCCGAATATTTACGGCTTCAAAGGCTTTGATAACATATTGAATTTTTAACAGCGGTGCGAACAGAATTATTCGTTGCTGCCAAAACTGCTGGCGGCTCATAGCCTCTCTTAGCATTTCATCCGGAAAGTTGCTTCATGCTTTACCTAACTTACTATTGGTTCAATAGCAGGAACCAACACAGTAATTGCTTCCGGAATAACCTCAGCTACCAACCTTTTTGTTTTCCCTAAATACTCACCATCTACCTGGAAGTGCATTGCCCGTTTGGAACTCAACACAAGGTGGGCAGTTTGCAGCAATTCTGTTTTTTCATTATTCAGCCGGTGGCTAAAAAAGCGCATTTTAAAAATTTCAGTGATAGAAATCTTACGGATAATCACTACTTCAAAAAGGTGGTCATGCAATGTACCCAGTGGATTGATTACAACGCCATTTCCATATTTGGTACCATTGGCAATTACCACCATTGCGGCATCTCTTTTAATGAAAACGTTGTCCGATTTTATCTTTACATCAATTCTGCTATGCTGCCAAAGTACTTTCCAGGCGGATTTAAAATAGCCCCACATCCCCCTGGTATTTTCTTCTTCAAATTTCTTTACTACAAAGGCATTAAAGCCAATATCACTCAGGTGTATGCAGATTTCATCATTCACTTTTACCAGGTGAATTTTCTTTTGTTCACCATTTTCTATTATTTCAAATGCTTTTCCAAAATCTGCGGGGATGTCAAATTCTTTTGCCATACCGTTGGCAGAACCTGCCGGAAAAATGCCCAAAGGTATAGTAGTATTCATCAATGCCTCTGCCACCAGTTTCACGGTTCCGTCTCCACCTACAGCAATTACTTTATCTGCCTTCATAGATTGTATGGTACCTTTCAATTCCTGCAGGCAGCAATCTTTTGACAGCATGTGGACAACGGCATTTACGGGCTTATCTTTGAAATGGGTTGTTATCACTTCGTTCCAGTCAGTGCTGTTGCTGCCTGAAGAAGGGTTTACAATAAAAACTAAGTTTGGCACATTATTGCTGGATAACATATCGGTCGTTTTAAAGAGTTGAATTTCGTTATGGTAAAAAAAAGAGTACTAAAATTATACCGTGGATTTGGACACACGCATGATATGGTGTTGTTTGGGCATGTTTTGGACAGCCCTTTAAAAAGTAAAGCATATCAACGAATGGGTGCAATTTCAAACCTGTTTCATTTGCTGAATCTTTTTATTGTAAAGCCAGTTGGTAAAGTGCCTGTTAAAACATACTGGGAGGGTCAAAGCATTGAAACCGTTTCAGAGGATGACGGATTTTTCTGGTTTGAATGGCAGGCAGCAAAAGAAACAACAGCAGGAACATATGCTACCGCTGTTTATTTAAAAGACGGCCAGACCGGCAACCAGGAAACCGTAGGTGAAATCATGATTCCACACCGAACCCAGTATGCCTTTATATCTGATATTGATGATACCGTGATGGTATCTCATGCAGCCACAGGTTTAAAGCGGCTAAGAGAATTATTGTTTAAATCGCCCCTGCAAAGAACTGTGTTTGAAGATGTGGCCAGGCATTACCAGTTGCTGGCAATGTCGCATACAATTCCGGAAGAACCCAATCCGTTTTTTTATGTATCCAGCAGCGAGTGGAATCTGTATGATTACCTGGTATCTTTTTTTGAATTCAACCATTTACCACATGGCGCATTTTTGCTGAGTCAGATTAAAAAATGGTACCAGTTATTCAAAACAGGTAAAACAAAACATGAAGGAAAACTCTTGCGTATTGTACGCTTGTTTGTACTTTTTCCTAATCAACGTTTTGTTTTGTTTGGTGATAATTCTCAAAGCGATCCTTATATTTATGAAACGCTTACACAGAAATATGGAGATCGTATTGCTGCCGTGTATATCAGAAATGTTGTGCAGGATCACGAGCTTGCCACTAAAAATATCTTAAAAATAATTGAGGGAAGAAATATCTACGTACTTCAATTTACTCATAGTGGGGAAGCCATTGCACATTCCAGAAAAATCGGTTTGATTACGATTTAGTTTTTCAATAAACGAGATGGTAGTGCTTTCTTAAGACAAATGACGATTCAGTTTCTGAATGATCAATTTCACCATTCACCATTCATACTTTTATTTCTCCTTTTTTTGTATCATAAATACAGCAGGCACTGGCCGCTCCAAACCTTTGTCACTTGGCTTTATGGTTTCCTTTCCATTGATGAGCATACAGCTGCTGCCACCACCATCTAAATTGAGCGCCTCTGTGCATCCAAGTTCAATCATTAGCTGAGCTGCCTGTATTAAACTGGCGCCGTCTG
>JBBQQP010000096.1:0-10011 GCA_038215675.1 Chitinophagales bacterium
GACTTTAGTCTCTTTGGAGACAACAGTATCGTTCCATCCGTGCAACCTACGCATGCTACTTCTGATATGTATTGGGCCGGTGACCGCCTGGGCAAAGAAAGAGTAAAGGGCGCCTATGCCTACAAACAATTACTGGATCAAAATGGCTGGATTCCCTTGGGTACCGATTTTCCGGTAGAAGATATCAGTCCGTTCAAAACTTTTTATGCGGCCGCTATTCGCAAAGATGCAAATGGATGGCCCGAAGCCGGATATCAAATGGAGAATGCGCTTACCCGGCAGGAAGCCATCCGGGGCATGACCATCTGGGCAGCAAAAGCCAATTTTGAAGAGCAGGAAAAGGGCAGCCTGGAGAAAGGTAAATTTGCAGACTTTATTATTTTAGATGACGACCTGATGCAGATGGATGCCGGTAAAATTTTGCAGTCGCAGGTGTTGAAAACCTTTGTGAACGGAGAGATGGTGTATGAACGAAAATAGTGTTTTGAATTATACAGAGCACTGGAATGAAAGGGCATAGCTTGTTCTTCATCCCAAATTATTAAAATAAATCCTTTCTATTGCCGGCTATGAAGAATGCCCTGGCCATCAAAGCTTCGTGAATTTTTACTACCTGCGGTATCACCAGTTCCTGTTCATCGTTGGTAATCACGTAATCGCAGAGCCGCATTTTTGTTGATTCATTCATTTGCCTTTCCATCCTTGCTTTTACCTCGTCACTGGTGATACCGTCTCTTTTCATTACCCGTTGTATTCTTATCGGCTCAGGAGCAAATACACCAATCACGCAATCAAGTTTGGCCTGTGCACCACTTTCAAAAATTAGTGCCGCTTCTTTGATAGCGTAGCGGGTAGTTTGTTGTTGCATCCATTGATCCGCATCTTTTAACGTGGCAGGATGAACAATGGCATTCAGTTGCGCCAGTTTTGCTTCATTGTTAAAAACCAATCCGGATAAATATTTCCTGTTTAGTTTGCCATCCACATAAGTTTCTTTCCCAAACAGTTGTTGCAATTGTATCCTGATCGATTCATCCTCGTTCATTAATTTTTTTGCAGCATCATCTGCATAATAGATGGGTATGCCCAAAATCTGAAACACTTTGGCAACGGTGCTTTTACCGCTGCCAATACCGCCTGTAATGCCAACTTTTAGTGTCATAAATTAAGTGTGCTGTTTGAATGATTGATAACTATTTAGCACTGACCGTTATAAAAGTAATGCAGCCACTTACTAAAAATGAAAAGCTACTTCTTAAACAATTCAAAGTAAAATGTGCCTAACGTTCTAAACAAAATAAAAACCGGTCGCTATAAAACGACCGGTTAAAATTATCAATTAAATAGTTCACATGACAGACTAAGCAAAAATAGAAAAGCTTTATCCATACAAAAGCTCCCTTCTTATTCCCCTTCAGGGGTTAGGGGCTTCTTCTTTTCTCTTAAGCCTTTACTTCTGTTGCAGGCTTACTCAAGCTTGCAGACATTTCCATACTAACCGTACTTTTTTCAATCTTCAGGTAGCTGCCCGGACTTACTTCCAGGTTCAGCGTTCCATCTTCATTTACTTTATTGATGGTGCCATGTATACCGGCAATGGTTACTACTTTATCACCTTTTTTCAAATCGGTGATGAATGTTTTTTGTTGCTTTGCCTTTTTTGCCTGGGGGCGTATCATAAATAGCCAGAATACTAAAATCATTGCTCCCATAAAAAATAATTGGCCACTTCCAGCGAGCGAACCTTGACCCATGTTTAATAAAATACCTTGTAATTGCATTGTGTTGTTTATTAATTATTAAAAAATTGATTGATTTTATTTTGAGCATTTCAAATCCGATGGCTATCGACTTTCAAATGCACCATTTTATTTCGCTGCAGCAACATCGCCTGTTAATTGCAGCGTGGGGAATTCCGGATTCGTATTAGACATTACGGTGATATTTTTATCCTGATGACCGGATTTCCCGGCACTGTTAAACACTACTTTTATAAATCCTTCTTCACCCGGCAGGATTGGCTTTTCGGGCTTTTCGGGCACTGTGCATCCACAACTGGCAGTGGTATTGGTAATTACCAGCGGCTTTGTACCAGAATTCCTAAATCGGAAATTAAAAGTTACTTTTTCCCCCTCTGTAATTTTACCAAAATTGAAGACACTGTCTATTAACTGTACCGTGGTGGTTTCTTTCATGGACTGTGCCATCAACTTTACATTGTCATCTACTACCTTGTCATTTCTATTTCCTTTGCAGGCAACGAAAGAAGCCGCTGCAAAAATTATTAAAAATAAATTTTTCACTTAATTTGTTTTAAATCAAAGGTGTAAAAGTAAGTAGTTTTAGTTAGCTAAACCGCTGTTGATCCTATCTGAGCGAACCGTTGGTTTAAAATATTAAAGAGCATTTCCGATCTCTTACAACGTACTATTCTTAAAGTTTTTCTTATTGATTTTCCCTTCGGTGCTTAATTCTTTGTGGATGTTATCCAGTATGCCATTGATGAATTGTCCGCTTTGGGGAGTGCTGTAATCTTTCGCCAGATCAATGTATTCGTTGATGGTGACTTTTGTGGGAATGGTTTCAAAAAATAAAAACTCACAAATGCCCATTTGAATAATGATAAGATCTAATGCTGCTATGCGTTCTGCATCCCAGTTTTTCAATTTAGGCTTAAGCAGTTCCATACTCACTTCCTTTTTATCAAGGGTAGTCTCCAATAATGTTTTTGCAAAATGCCATTTCTCCTCGCTTACGATATCATGAAAGTCATAAGAGCCCGGCTTTTGAAGAAAATTCTGCACCAGGATATTCATCATTTCCGCATCGTCATCCCAGTTAATAAAGTGTTCCTCTACGTGACTTATGAAATTATCGTTGGGCAACATCAGGTTGGTGAAGATAAATTCCAGGATATCTTTTTCTCCTTTCTTATCCCTGCCTTGAATGCCAATATAATCGTGGTAGTCCTCTGATTCAATCAAAGCGATGTAGGTTTTTCTTAACAACTCCTCATCTGCTATATGCGCTGGTTTAATTTCTGCAATGGCAGCTTTATATCCTGGCTCTTCCAGTATTTTCCAAAGCAATTCATTACCCGCTATTTTAGTATTGATGTTGAGATCACTTGCAGACGGCAAATGTTTAGCGGCTTTCTTCAATGCATCTTTTTCGGCATACCGGGCCACTTCACTGATGAAGTAAACAAGGTATACAAAAAGCTTACGGGACTGGTCTATCTGTTTCCTTAATAAACTAACTGCCTGTCCGGGTTTTACATCACTGCTAATACTGTCTAAAGTGTAAAGACTTTGCATCACTTTAACCCGGATATTTCTTCTACTGATCATTTTGGAAAGAACTTTTGAAGTGCGAAGGTAAACATTTTAGTCGCCTTTCAAAATCAAGGACTTCAAACTAACGGCTGATCTGTATGATCTCAATCATTTCATAGCCCGGAGCAGTATAGCGTTCAGGGATTTTTCCGGTGTATTTAAAACGAATTTTTACGGGCAGGTTATTCATGCGAAATTCCGATCCCAAACTAATTGGGGTAAACAATTCGTTGCTTGTATTTTTTATAACGAAGCCGAGTGCATCACATGCAGGACCGCAGGCGTACCTGACCTGAACTACGGTAGCACTAATGGTAGAAGTAACATCTTGATTATTTTTGCTACAACCCGTCGCTAAAATGCCTGCTACTCCTAAAAGCAAACAGGTTAATCTGACTTTCTTGAACATTCAGGTGTTTTTGATCCTGACAAAAGTTGGATTAAAAGCGTTGCATTGTCTGCCTATTTTTCATTAAAATACTAACCTGTCATTAAATTATCGCCAAAGCATGACAACAATTCGTTAAATTAGTTTTGGTACAATAATGGCTTAACTTCGCCTGCCCAATAAAACGGTTGGGTTTACATATTTCAACTAATCAAAAATCAATACAATTATGGCTAAGAAGCTAAACATTACACCCTTGCATGACAGGGTTATTGTGAAACCGGCTGCTGCAGAAGAAAAAACTGCTGGCGGTATTATCATTCCAGATACTGCAAAAGAGAAGCCTCAGCGTGGTAACGTTTTGGCCGCAGGCCCCGGTAAAAAAGACGAACCCGTTACTGTTAAACCAGGTGATACGGTGTTGTACGGTAAGTATGCAGGAACTGAAATCACGATTGAAGGTGAAGAATACCTGATCATGAGAGAGAGCGATATATTGGCAATTGTTTAACCCCCATCCCCTAAAGGGGTGTAAGTTCTTTTTAAATTGATAAATTTCAAAAAATAAAAACCCTGCATCCCTCCGCAGGTTCAAATCCCCCTCCAGGGGATAGGGGTGGTTAGTATTATGGCAAAAATGATATTCTTCGATATTGAAGCCCGCAATAAAATGAAAAAGGGTGTTGATACTTTGGCTAACGCAGTTAAAGTAACACTAGGACCAAAAGGTCGTAACGTAGTTATTGAAAAGAAATTTGGTGCGCCACAGGTTACCAAAGACGGTGTTACAGTAGCTAAAGAAATTGAACTGGAAGATCCTATTGAAAACATGGGTGCACAAATGGTAAAAGAAGTAGCTTCTAAAACTGCAGATCTTGCAGGTGATGGTACAACTACTGCAACCGTATTGGCTCAAAGCATTATCAGCGAAGGTCTGAAAATGGTTGCTGCAGGTGCAAACCCAATGGATTTAAAGCGTGGTATCGATAAGGCAGTAAGATCTGTTGTTGAAAGCCTGGTTGCTCAGAAAAAAGATGTTGGTAGCAACAGCAAAATGATTGAGCAGGTAGCAACTATTTCTGCAAACAATGACAATGAAATTGGTAAGCTGATTGCCCAGGCAATGGCTAAGGTTGGTAAAGAAGGTGTAATTACTGTTGAAGAAGCAAAAGGAACGGATACAACAGTTGATGTAGTAGAAGGTATGCAATTCGACAGAGGATATATTTCTCCATACTTTGTTACCAACAGCGAAAAAATGCAGGCTGAATTGCAAACACCTTTTATCCTGATTTATGATAAGAAGATTTCTGCAATGAAAGATATCCTGGGCATTTTGGAAAAAGTTGCTCAAACAGGTCGTCCGTTAATGATCATATCTGAAGATTTGGATGGTGAAGCATTGGCAACATTGGTGGTTAATAAATTGCGTGGTACCATTAAGGTAGCTGCAGTAAAAGCACCGGGTTTTGGCGACAGAAGAAAAGAAATGTTGACTGACCTGGCTATTTTAACTGGTGGTACTGTGATCAGCGAAGAATTGGGTAACAAACTGGAAGGTGTTGAATTAACTTCACTTGGACAGGCTGCTTCTATCACAATCGATAAAGACAATACCGTCATTGTAGGTGGTAAGGGTAAAAAATCCGAAATCGTTGGTCGTGTAAATCAGATTAAAGCGCAGGTAGAAAATACCACTTCTGATTACGATAAAGAAAAACTACAGGAGCGTTTGGCTAAATTAGCTGGCGGTGTTGCAGTATTATATGTAGGTGCTGCTACCGAAGTAGAAATGAAAGAAAAGAAAGACCGTGTGGACGATGCATTGCATGCAACAAGAGCAGCGGTTGAAGAAGGTATCGTACCAGGTGGTGGAGTAGCCTACATTCGTGCAATTGCTGGTTTGGAAAAACTGAAGGGCGCATTGAATGCAGACGAAGCAACTGGTATTGCCATTGTTAAACGTGCCATTGAAGAGCCACTGCGCCAAATCGTTGCCAACTGCGGTATCGAAGGTTCAATCGTTGTTCAGAATATCAAAGAAGGCGAGGCTGACTATGGTTTCAATGCCCGCACTGAAGTATATGAAAATATGTTTAAGGCTGGTGTAATTGATCCAACTAAAGTTGCCCGTATTGCGTTAGAAAATGCAGCCTCTATTGCAGGTATGTTGTTAACAACAGAATGTGTAATTGCTGATAGGCCTAAAGAAGAAGCTGGTCATGGTGGTCATGGCGGTGCTCCTGATATGGGTGGAATGGGTGGTTACTAATACAATCGCATTTCAACATAATAAAAAAAATCCCCTTCAATTTTGAAGGGGATTTTTTTGTGCACCGGCCAGGGAGCAATTGGCAATCATCGTTGTGTCTAACTTGTTACAGCTGCAATAAAACAAGTAAGATACATTCAGTTAAAAAGTATCTGGTACAAATGAATGATATTTGTTTAAAAAAATATAGTATGAAACTTTTTTTTAGTTGGTTCTTGTTTTCAGTATTTTTTTCTGTAAACATCAATGCACAAAACCCTGCCAAAGTAATTCCTGCGTTTCAGTTTTTCAGGCTTGATAAAACTGCCTTCACCAATAAAGATCTTGCCAAAGGCAAACCTTATTTTTTTATTTTTTTTGATGCTAGCTGCGATCATTGCCAGCTGGTAACAAGCCATATTAATCAGCATCACAAAGATTTTAAAAATGCTTCCATGTATTTTATCACACAGGACAACAGGCAGGTGCTGGACGGTTTTATGAGTAAATATGGAAAAAATTTAAAGGGCAAAAGCAACATCGTAATACTGCAGGATTTGAATAAAGAATTCATAAAAAAATTTGGCCCCCGAAAATATCCCTCTCTTTTCTTATACAATTCTCAACAGACTTTGATTATGTATGACGACGAAAGTGAGCACATCACAAAGTTTTCAGCTGCGTTGAGAAAATGATTTTATCATAATTTAAAATTTTCCCTATAGCTACGTCCTCCTAAATCTTAAGTGTCAGGCAGAGATGCTGCGGTATACCGAACGAAATTTTTAGATATATTAATTCATTCTTTTTTGAAAACACAAAACACGTGAGCCGAAATGCTTAAACTATATTTACTTAAGTACCTTTATTCCCTGCAGGTAAAAAAATGATATCACGTAGTTTAGCTTGTGATCGTCTTTAATGAATCAGATATCTATCCGATAGAAGCGGTGGATATTAATAAAAGCATATTCAAATAATTGTTTAGGTAACGTTGTTGATCGGCTTAAGTTTGATGACAAAGACGTTGCAGGAAAGTAAAAAACACCGTACTGACTTGATTCAAAAGCGCTTTTTTCAAATATTAATTTTAATTAAAACCTATGCCCAAAACCACAAAAAATTTTTCTTTACATGAAGACTGGGTAGTGGTAATACTCGGTTTTTTAATTATCCTGCTGGCCATTTTTGGAATAAAGCCGTTGAGTCCCGCTTACGGATGGAGCAGTTCGAGTGATCTGACCAGTAAAATAATACCATCCGGCAACCTTGCTAAAATTGGTATTCAATTTTTATTTGTTTTAGGGATCGCTTTTATTGGCGTGTTGTTAACTGCCAGACCGGTTAAATATTTCGTTTATACTTTTACGGTAGTTTACCTTGTTACCGTGCTTGCCCTGCTAATTGCCGGCAATAAAGCCGTTAAATCTTCCAATTTGGAAGCGGTAATATTCAGCCTTGGGCTGGGCTTGCTCATTAGTAATTTGTTTAAATTGCCCAACTGGTTCAGGGAGGCATTATCCACAGAATTATTTGTAAAAATTGGGCTTGTTTTGTTGGGGACTTCCATCATCTTTTCAGATATTTTAAAAGCCGGCTCCTATGGATTGTTGCAGGCATTGGTAGTAGTAGTATCGGTTTGGTATTTTGCTTATTGGCTTTGTAAAAAAATGAAGATAGACCCTGAACTGACCATGATGATCTCCAGTGCAGTTTCCATTTGTGGCGTCTCGGCAGCCATTGCCACTGCAGGTGCAATCAAAGGAGACACAAAAAAGTTGTCCTACGTAATTTCACTGGTATTAATCTGCGCCATTCCTATGATGATTGTAATGCCTTACCTGGCGCAATGGATGGGACTTTCTAAAGCCGTAACCGGGGCTTGGTTGGGTGGTAGTATAGACACCACCGGGGCAGTAGTCGCCTCCGGCTCGCTGGTGGGAGAGGAGGCTTTAAAAATAAGTACCATTGTGAAGTTCTCTCAGAATGTATTGCTGGGGGTTGCAGCCTTTGGTATTTCTGTGTACTGGACTTACAATAAAAAGTCGGCCACTGGCGAGACAGAAAAGCCTACACTTAGAATCATATGGGAGCGGTTTCCAAAGTTTGTGCTGGGCTTTGTAGCCGCTTCTCTTTTGTTCTCCTTTGTGCTAAGTGCCGAAACGACTGCTGCAGTAAAAGACAGTTTAAAAAATATTCAATCTCTGTGGTTTGTATTGGCATTTACCAGCATCGGGCTAGAAACAAAATTCAGCGATCTGCTGAAAGGTGAAAACAGAAAACCAATGGTTGCCTTTTTGATTGCACAATTGTTCAATGTGCTTGTAACACTGGTGATCGCTTATTTTTTATTCAGGTGATAAATTAAGAACAACGATTGCCTGGCAATTCGGCCTGTACCGGAAAGTCAACGCTCATTATCCACACTCAATTCCTACGCCTGGGGGGATGCTAAAACTTAAGTACCTCGCTGCATGCATTGCCCACGCCAGGGAGGCTTAGAAATGAAGGAGAGAGCCTTGCTTCTTTTAAACTTAGCGCCCCTTCACGATCCCGCACAACTGTTTAACCCTTCGTGTACGAGCAAGGTTTGTTAAAGATGGCAAAGCTGAGCAAGTGGGGTTAGGAAATGAGGCAGGCGCTATAGTGTAGTAAGTTTAATAGGTGTAAGAATAATAAACTATTTTTGAAAAACATAATTTTTATAGAATGGGCTTACAATTAATACAAGATTGTAGCGGCAAAACTACGGGTGTTTTTATTCCTATTGAGCAATGGAAACAACTAAAAAAACAATACAGTGATTTGGAATTTTTGGAATATACTGAACCCACCAAAGCACAGATTTTGCGGGAATTGAAACAGGCTGTTGTGGAACTTTCTCTAGTTGAAAAAGGAAAGCTAAATGCAAGAGCTGCAAAAGAGTTGTTGAATGAGTTATAAAATAGCTACGATACCATTGTTTGATAAACAAGCAAAGCGGTTGGCTAAAAAATAGCCGGGTATTAAAGCTGACTTGATCTTTCTTATTAGCACGCTTGAAACCCAACCTAAACAAGGATCTGCACTTGGTAGTAATTTTTATAAAATCCGCCTGGCTATTACTCGAAAAGGAAAGGGGAAAAGTGCCGGTGCAAGAATCATTACTTACCTAAAAGTTACTGCAACCACTGTTTATTTATCGGGTATTTATGAAAAGGGTGAAAAGGAAACTATAAGTACCAAAGAACTCCAGGGAATTTTTAAAATGATACCTTGACTATTTATGCTATACGCATTTTAAATTCATCTAAAATATTTAATAAAAAATCCCTTCAGCGGCCGGTGCTGGTTGGATGATGGCCCTGAAGATAGTTAGAACGCCAACTTCTGCATCGGAGACAAGAAATTATTTATCTGTTTAAAGGAAACCCATTGGTAAAAAACTAACAATTGAAAACAGAAAACTGGTGAATAGTTACACACGTAATAGTTTAAATCAAATTAAGATTAGACTAATGGTTGAATTTGACGAGTGGAAAAAACCGTACAGTATTTCTGAATTTATTGAAGCTTTAGATGTTCGTTTGAGGAAACCCATAGTTAGAAGAAGAACTGAAAGTCCATAAAGGGCTAAATTCTGTAACGGTTTTTGCAGGCTGTTTGGTAGAGCCCATGTGTGTTTGCTAAGGTCGTTGCAAATTACCTTGCAGGCTCTGGGTTCAACTAAAATTCGGGCTCTCGAACCGTTGCTAATTTTCGATAAAGAATTTATAAAAAAATACGCTTGCAAAAAAGCTCCCGGCAGGCCGTCCTTTTGTAGAGACACCAAACCGGAAGCTTTCTTTGTTGACTTTCAATATTTTTAAAACCACTGGAAAACTTATTACTAATTCATACTCACCAGTTCCACATCCGGTTTTGATTCGTCCGTCAATTTTACTTTGCCACGATCATTTCTTACGATTCTTGAAAACAACGAGATCTCTTTATCGAACAGAAAGCGGAAGAAAAGCTTCGTCCATGAGGTATGAAAAAATAACGTGTTGTAAAAGGTA
>JBBQQP010000097.1:0-9961 GCA_038215675.1 Chitinophagales bacterium
GGACAAAGCAGTAACAGGCGAAAAAGAAGCAGCAGCATTAGCTGAAGGTGTTACGTATTCAATTGACAGTGCCAATTCGAATATTAATTGGGCGGCAACCAAATTAAATGGTGCCCACAACGGCACGTTCAAGCTTACGAAGGGTAGCCTTGCTGCGAAAGATGGCGTTTTAACCGGTGGTAGTTTTGTTATTGATATCACCTCTATGAACGTGGTTGACCTTGCCGGCGATGCAGAAAATAAGGCAAAACTGGAAGGACATTTGAGTAGTCCTGATTTTTTTGATGTAGCCAAATATCCTACGGCAAAGTTTGAAATAACTGGTGTAGAGGGTTTTGTTTATGACAGCACCAGTATGAAAAATGTGGTTTTGAAAAACGCAACCCATACAATTAAGGGCAACCTCACTTTGAAAGACAGTACAAAGAATGTTTCGTTCCCCGCTATTGTTTCTATTGGCAACGATGCTGTTTCGGCAGAAGCCGACTTTAATATTGACAGAACAGAATGGGGCTTGAATTATAAGGGTCCAAATAACCCGGCCGACTGGTTTATCCGCAAGGAAGTAAACTTGAAATTTAAAATAGCAGCAGCAAAAAAATAGTATCAATTTAATTGGTAGTTAAGGGTCATTCCGGGAAACCGGGGTGGCTTTTTATTTAGAATCGGTGTGAGTTATTGGGTGATGCGGGGGCAAATTGGCATTGGTTGAAAAATCGCAGATCGTTTACTGGCTTTCTCAGTATTCTGTATTCTTACCTGTTTTCTTTGCCGATTGCGGTAAATCCACCGGCAGGTTTGAAAAATTGAAGGTGATTTTAATAGGTATTGGAAATTAAAAAATTGAAATCATCAGTCTTTCCTTTATAAAAGATTGATTGGATTGAGCGGATGCGTATTTTTAATTATAGTTTTGTTTATCTTGAATCATTGTTTGCATTCACTAGTTTATATTTAAGAGGTCGTTTCCTCTTTTAGAATTGCTATCTGAAAATTTGAACCCATTTATTTTTTAAAAACCTGAAACGATTGCATATGAACGTAGACTCAAGAATATTTGATTTCCTGCAATATCAATTGAATAATTTCCCAAAGGCTGATATGCTTGTTGGTAAAGAGGATGGTATCTGGCGCAAATACAGCACCGCAGAAGTACAATCCATTATTGATAATTTAAGTGCTGGATTGATCAGCTTAGGTTTTAGCGGTAATGACATGACTGTTGAAAAGCAAGATAAAATTGCGCTCATTAGCAAGAACAGACCAGAATGGCTGATGCTGGATATGGCATGCCAGCAAATCGGGGTAACACTCTGCCCCATTTACCCCACTACCAACATCAATGAGCTGGAATTTATTTTTAATGATGCCGGTGTTAAACTGGTTTTTTTAAGCGGGGATGATATTTTGCAAAAAGTAGATAGTATCCGAAGTAGGGTACCTTCCTTAAAAGATATCTATAATTTCGACGAATCATTTACGGCTACACATTGGAAAACCATACTGGCTTTACCAACTGAAGAGAATTACCTGCAACTGGCAAGAATAAAGTCGGCTATTAAAGCTACTCATTGCGCCACTATTATTTATACATCCGGCACTACCGGCACACCAAAAGGCGTAATGCTCAGTCATCGCAATATTGTATGCAATGTGCTAAACTCGGTAAAAAGCTTTCCGTTTGACCAAAATGTAAATGCGAAAGCATTGAGTTTTTTGCCACTCAATCATATTTTTGAAAGGATGGCATCTTACATCTACATTGATAGCGGCATCTCTATTTATTATGCAGAAAGCCTGGAAACCATTGCGGATAATTTAAAGGAAGTGCAACCCGATATTTTTTGCACGGTACCAAGGTTACTTGAAAAAGTATATGAAAAGATAATGGCGAAGGGTGCACACTTAAACGGCACCAAACGGAAATTATTTGACTGGGCGGTGGCTTTGGGCGATAGATATGACAACAACCGTAATCAGGGCGTTTTGTATAATCTAAAACTGGCAATCGCCAATAAGCTAATTTTTAGTAAATGGCGGGAGGCGCTTGGAAACAATGTACGGTTTATCATTACAGGTGGTGCTGCCTGCCAGGTTAGATTATTAAGGATATTTACCGCAGCAAAAATTCCGATTTACGAAGGGTACGGTCCAACAGAAAACAGCCCTGTAATCAGTGTGAATTGTCAGTATAAGGGCGGAACAAAGTTTGGTACCGTTGGCCCTGTTTTGCAAGGTCAGGAAGTAAAGCTGGAAGCGGATGGAGAAATATGTGTGAAAGGCCCCAGCGTTATGATGGGTTATTACAATCGCCCCGATCTTACGGCTGAAACCATCATAGATGGATGGTTGCATACGGGTGATATCGGTGTGTTTGAGGACGGGGTTTACCTGAAAATAACCGATCGTAAAAAAGAGTTGTTTAAAACTAGTGGTGGAAAATACGTAGCTCCTCAGCCGATAGAAAACAGGATGAAAGAGTCTCCGTTTATAGAACAAATGATGGTGGTAGGCGCTGATCAGAAATTTGTGGGGGCATTGATTGTGCCTTCTATTCCAAACCTGAAAGAATGGATGCGTCACAAGGATATTCCTTTTACTACCAATGAAGATGCCATCAATCATCCGAAAGTGCTGGCCTTGTACCGGGAACTAATGGATAGTTTTAATATGTTTTTTAACCCGGTAGAACAAGTAAAGCGTTTTGAACTGGTGCCCAATGAATGGACGATTGATAGTGGAGAAATGACCCCTACGCTTAAGTTGAAACGTAAAGTGATCATGGAGAAATATAAAGATGTGATTAACAGAATTTACAGCCTCTAGCAGTCGGTACCGCAGGTCAGACCGCTATATCAGAGGTAATTGCGGTCTGACCTGCGGTGCCGACCGCTTGTGCAACGAGTAATTGCGGTACCTACCGCAAAAATGCCCTTTTTACAAAGGGCATTTTTCATGATAATTAATCAATTCAATCGGTGTTTTTTCAAAGTGATAACCGGAATATTTTACAATAATTTCATCCAAAACGGCGTCAATTTCTTCTACCGTTTTTAAAGTAACCAACTGGTAGCGGTAATCCTTTATGCCTGGTAGTCCTTTTAAATAATTGGCATAGTGCCGACGCATTTCGAATATGCCCACCATCGGTCCTTTCCACTCGAATGATTTATGCAAGTGCTTTTTACAAACTTCTACCCGGTCTTCAATCGTGGGCGAAGGTAAAATTTCTCCGGTTTTCATAAAATGCTTGATCTCATCAAATATCCATGGATACCCAATGGCGGCTCTTCCAATCATTATTCCATCTACACCATACCGGTTTTTATAGTCCACTGCCTTTTGCGGACTATCAATATCACCATTGCCAAAAATGGGCATTGTAATTCGGGGATTATTTTTAACCTTGCCAATCAATGTCCAATCGGCTTCGCCTTTATACATTTGTGAACGTGTGCGACCGTGAATGGCCAACGCTCTTATACCTACATCCTGCAGGCGCTCGGCAACTTCTTCAATATTTCGGGTCATATCATCCCACCCAAGCCGTGTTTTAACTGTAACGGGTAAGTTAGTTGATTTAACCACCGCAGCTGTTAACCGAACCATCAGATCGATGTCCTTTAATACGCCAGCCCCTGCCCCTTTCATAGCTACTTTTTTTACCGGACAACCAAAGTTAATATCCAGCAGATCGGGATTGGTGACGTCTACAATTTTAGCTGCCAGTGCCAGGCTTTCTTCATCCCCACCAAAAATTTGCACACCCACCGGTTTTTCGTAATCGAAAATATCCAGTTTCTGGCGGCTCTTGATGGCATCCCTGATTAAACCTTCACTACTGATAAATTCAGTGTACATGAGGTCCGCACCCTTGTCTTTGCAAACGGCCCTAAACGGCGGGTCGCTTACATCCTCCATGGGTGCCAATAATAAAGGGAATTCAGGAAGTTGTATGTTACCGATTGAAGGCATATATGTGTTGGGGTTTATTGTTTACGGTTGATGGTTGTTCGGCTCGTTCAGTCCCTAAATACTACAATTGCATTTAACACAAATCAGATAGTCGAAAATCCAAATCATTTAGTCTGTTTATCCGTATTTATTATAAAGAAATTTTAAAAATAGATAATGACAAACCCAAAACCATAAAACTTTATGTACTTTTTTGGCTGTAAATTTACGCACTTATAAGCATACACTATGGCGTATTTAGCAACTAAAAGGTTTAATTATTGGGGACAGCTGGGGATTTTAACGGCTTTTACAGGAGTAGGTTTGATAATTGGAGGCGTGGCTAGTTTGCTTCCTTTGCTCGGGAAAATAAACCTGGACAATTTAAAAGGCGGCTCTACAGCCCAGTTAATGGATAATTTATTAAAGCCGGAAAATGTGACTGCTTTAAGGTGGATGCAGCTAATCACCACCTTGTTCCTCTTTTTTTTACCACCTGTTTTTTATGCCCTCGTATGCCATAAAAAGCCATTTGTTCATCTGGGATTTCAGCAAAAGTTTAATTGGAGGTCTGGTGTGTTGGTTATTTTAATTATGCTGGCTGCGCTTCCCATGGTAAGTGTGTTGCAGGATTTGACACAAATGTTGCCTTGGTCAAAAGCTACGCTTTTGAAGTTTAAGGAAGCTGAAGATGCTTACAACAGGCAGGTAGCAGTGATAGCGAGAATGAATGATTTTGGTGATTATTTGATTTCGGTGATAATGATTGCCTTTTTGCCCGCAATGTTTGAAGAGATTCTTTTTCGCGGAGCCATTCAAAATTTATTATCCCGATGGTTTAA
Organism: Chitinophagales bacterium; assembly: GCA_038215675.1. Lineage (GTDB taxonomy): Bacteria > Bacteroidota > Bacteroidia > Chitinophagales > Chitinophagaceae > Ferruginibacter. The sequence continues at coordinate 4,797 of JBBQQP010000097.1, forward strand.
AATGCCGATACTTGGGGTGGTAGTTACGGCAATTATTTTTAGTGCCATTCATGGATCCTACCTTGGTTTTCTAAGCCGTTTTGCATTGGGTTTTGTGCTGGGCTGGATGTTTTACCGAACCGGTAATATCTGGTTAAACATTCTGGGCCACTTCTTTAACAATGGTTTCGCTATTACCATGATGTACATTACAACAAAACCTGGCGAAAAAATGGACCCATCTAAAATGGAGGATAATTTCCCTCTTTGGATTGGTTTGGCAAGTGTAGCAGCCGTTTATGGTTTATTCATATTGTTTGAAAAAGTAAGCAAAAACGATATCGACCACCCGGGTGAGGAGTTGCCAATACCCGGGGCTGATTATAGCAATAACCCTTTTGAAAATGCTGCCTCACCTGTAGAAAAATCAATACAACATTAACAGAAATGGCTATCAACGTAGAAACCTTAAAAATTCGTGCCACTACGGCTTTGGTCTTTGTGGTAGTAATGATGGGTGGATTGCTTTGGAACCAGTGGAGTTTCCTGGCATTGTTTATTCTGGTGCATTTTGGCTGCTGGTACGAGCTTATTAAACTAATAAAGAAAATTTACGGACCGGCGTATTTGAAATATATGGTGTTTGGCCTGGTTTACATAACCATGCCAATTGTAATGCTATTGGATTTAAGAGGTATATGGTCGCACTTTGCATTGAACGGGCAGCAGGAATTTGGCGTCACTGTTCCGTTAGCCATCATTTTCAGTATCTGGATCAATGATACCATGGCTTACCTGGTTGGTTCCTTTATTGGCAAAACTCCTTTCTCTAAAATATCGCCCAAAAAAACCTGGGAGGGCACTATTGGTGGAGCTATCCTATGTGTTTTGATCATTGGTTTTCTTTTCCCGTTCTTGGCCGATCGATACTTTTCTCCTTTTGCAAAAAGTGAAACCTATTTTATTATCGCGGCTATTTGCGCTGTTTTCGGCACCCTGGGTGATTTGCTGGAAAGCAAAATAAAGCGGATGGCAGATGTGAAAGACAGTGGTGCAATCATGCCAGGGCATGGTGGTTTTTTAGATCGGTTTGATTCTTTGTTGATCGCAACTCCGTTTGTTTGGATCTATATCCAATTATTTCTATAGTCAATTGGCCTACAGCATCGGCAGGTAACTTATATTTGCCATCTAATATTTAAGTATGACGATACACCGGGAAGGTTTTAAAAGCATCGCAATTGGTACGTTGATATTTGGTGCACTCAATTTGATTTTTTTTTATTTTTTTAGTGCATCGCTTCCTGTTTTGGGCTGGATCTTCTTTTTTGCAACCCTTGGTGTGTTATTGTTCCTGATTTCATTTTTTCGCATTCCAAACCGGCAACTTACAATTAAAGACGGGGTAATTATAGCACCTGCTGATGGAAAGGTAGTCGTAATAGAAGAGGTGACGGACCCGGAATATTTTCATGATAAACGTTTACAGTTGTCTGTTTTTATGAGTCCTGCCAATGTGCATGTAAACAGAAACCCGCTCAGTGGAGAGGTTGTGTACAATAAATACCACAAAGGGAAATACCTGGTGGCCTGGCACCCAAAGTCATCCACTGAAAATGAACGCCATTCTGTAGTGATAAAAAATGGAAATACAGAAATTTTGGTAAAGCAAATTGCCGGTGCTCTTGCCAAGCGTATTATAAATTATTTGCAGGTAGGGCAGCAAGTGAGCCAAACTTCAGAAATGGGCTTTATAAAATTTGGTAGCCGGGTGGATCTTTTGTTGCCCGTTGGTACTAAAATCAATGTGCAATTAAATGAAATGGTAAAGGGTGGCGTAACCGTTTTGGCAACCTTGTAATAAGTGCTGGATAGTGTTGCAGGATTGATACCGGTTGTTTGGCGGATTTTATTTTAGTATGGCTTTTAACTGGTGACCTTTTAAAAGGCACGTTGGTTATTTAAAAATTAACAGAAATGGCTTTGCCAAATCCAATTTACCAGTTAAATTCACATCATATTATCACACTAAATTAAATTGACAATATGAAAAAAGTATTTTTATTAGCCACAGCTGCTTTACTGGTTACAGGCGTAACGTTTGCCGATAACGGAAAAAAGAAAAAGAAATGTGCAAAGGGAAAGACCTGCTGTAGTAAAGGTGAAACCGCAGAAAAGTCGGATGGCAAAGAAAAAAGTAATACAGCGAAAATTTAATTTGGCTGATTAATAGAAAACCCTTCTCATTTTGAGGAGGGTTTTTTGGTTGAAAGAAGAGATTGTTTTTACCGTCGTGTGGCTTCGTTTCTTCAGTGGATGAACAGAAGGTGAAATCAGCATCCTGCATCAAAAAATATTTTCTAGTTCTCTCAAATGCTTAATCGTGTAGGTTGGCTTTAGAGCTGTGGTGGTGTTGATATGGTTTACAAAAACTGAATCCATTCCAACATTGATAGCACCCTGGATATCTGCATCCAGATTATCGCCCAGCATGATGCTTTCAGCCAACGTGGCGCCTGCTTTTTGCATAGCAAAATCAAAAATCTCTTTCTTTGGTTTCAGGCTGTTACTTGTTTCCGAGGTAATTACATGCGTGAAATACCTGCTGAGGCCACTGTTGTTTATTTTACTCCATTGTGTTTTTTCAAACCCATTGGTGATCATGTGTAGCTGGTAGTTTTTACCCGTTAAATAATCCAGAATTTCGATGGTATGCGGAAATAATAGTTTACGGGTTGGCAAGAGATCCAGAAATTTTTCGCTCATTTCCCGGGCAAGTTTCTCATCGCCAATTTTAAATTCAAGCAAACTGCGCCACATCCGTTTCCATTTCAATTCTTCGCCAGAGATAAAACCTTTATGATAGCGATCCCATAAAATTTCATTGTGATGTAAATAATGCTTATAAAAATCTTCGAAAGGCGTAACACCCAAAGAATGTAAATTAAAGAAAGCATAAATTTCTGTAAGCGTTATTTTTGCGTTTGCGTCAAAATCCCAAAGCGTGTGATCTAGATCAAAAAAGAGATGCCTGTACTTCATATGTATTTCCATATTGTTATTGAATAATAGAAACGCAAAAATATGCTTTGATATTACATGTAGGCTCAAACAGTCCGGTTAACCTATTGTGATATTTTTTGTTAACATATCTTATAAATTTATGAAACAGTTTAATTTTTGAATATGAATGTAATCATTACAGGTAGCTCTAAAGGAATCGGTAAAGCCATTGCCACCGCTTTTGCTGCCGGGGGCGCCACCCTTTTTTTATGTGCAAGAAATGAAGTGAATTTGTACAATACCGTTGCGGAATTGCAAACCAGGTACCCGCAAAGCACCATACATGCCAAAGCAGTTGATATGGCTGTTAAACGGCAAGTGCAGGATTTTGGACAATGGGTATTGGATGGATTAAAAAATACGCAATCAGGCAGTGTTGATATTTTGGTTAACAATGCCGGTACGTTTTCGCCCGGTAGTATTTACAATGAAGATGACGGGTTGTTGGAAAAAATGATGGATACCAATTTGTACAGTGCATACCATCTGACCCGAAAACTGGTGCCTGCAATGATTACTGCCGGGCAGGGCATGGTTGTAAATATTTGTTCTATTGCATCTTTGAATGCGTATAGCAATGGTGGCAGCTATAGCATCACGAAATTTGCAATGATGGGTTTGAGTAAGAATCTGCGGGAAGAGTTGAAGCCACATCATATTAAAGTAATGGGCGTTTACCCTGGAGCCGTTTTAACAGATTCCTGGGGAGATTTTGATAACTCATCCAGGCGCATTATGGAGGCAGATGATATCGCCACGATGATTTTAGCTGCCAGTAAACTTTCACCGCAGGCAGTTGTAGAAGATATTGTGATAAGGCCATTGTTGGGGGATTTACCTTAGCACATGGATGGTTCTATTGTTGTATGTTATCTTGTTGGTGGTCGAACCATCGTTAACGGCAAACAATCTACCGACAAATCAATTAAGCCTTGCTGCAATACTTTTTATAACCATTAACAGCATTTTAAATCATGCTGCATTGCTATAGTTTATTTTTGTAATCTTCATTATGGTACTGCATTCAAAAAAAACATTTTTTCTTTTAATATTATTTGCGCTTGCCTGCCAATTTACAGTATTGGCACAAGCTAAATTTACGGCTACCATTTCGCCAGCTACCATTGGTAAAAATGATAATGCCGAACTAAGGCTGATGATTGAAAATGCCGGCCAGGTAGAACAAATCGTTCCCCCTTCGTTAAAAGATTTTACTATTTTAAGTGGACCTAACCAGGAAAGTGGGATGGAAAGCAGCAATGGTGTAACCCGGCAATATATTGGGATCACTTATATCCTAAAGCCAAAAGCCACCGGTAAATTTCAGATAGAACCTTCCATTGCAAAAGCAGATGGAAAAAATCTTCGCAGCAACCGGGTTACGTTGGTTGTTAATAATTCAACTGGCAATAACCAGGGCAGCAATTCCGCGCCAGGTGGATTGTCTGGTTTTTATGAGCCCACCATTCAATCTGTTTACAAAGATTATATTTTAAAAGCGGGCGAAAATCTGCAGGACAAAATCAATAAAAATATTTTCATCAAAGTAGATGTAGATAAAAAATCCTGTTTTGTTGGAGAGCCTGTTGTGGTATCATATAAATTGTACACCCGGTTGAAATCTGAAAGCAGCATCATTAAAAATCCATCTTTCAATGGCTTCTCGGTGGTAGACCTGTTAGCGCCTGGCAATACCTACTATTCCATCGAAAAATTGAATGGGAAAGAATACAATGTTTACACGCTGCGCAAGTCGCAGTTGTATCCCTTACAGGCAGGTGCCGTAGAACTGGAAAGTGCAGAAGTGGAGAATGAAATCCATTTTATAAAGGAAGCGTATGTAAACAGGACGCGGGATGCATTGGATAATATGTTGAGGGATTTCACCCAAACTACCATACCTGCAGAAGGACTACAGGATGAGAAGGTTACCTTGCAAAGCAAGCCGTTAACTATTATGGTAAAGAAATTGCCGGATAAAGAACAAACCGCTTTATTTAAAGGTGCGGTTGGAAATTTTACGATTGATGGCGGACTTGAAAAGAATAGTCTCACAACTGATGATGCCGGTAAATTAAAAATCGCTATTTCAGGTGCCGGCAATATGTCGATGATTATAGCGC
>JBBQQP010000098.1:0-9936 GCA_038215675.1 Chitinophagales bacterium
TAATCAGTAAACGCTTCTTACCCTGCTTAAAGTTTCCCTTGTAATTTTTAGGTAGGAAGCAATAATCGTCAATGGAAAATTTTGCAATAATTGCGGCCTTGTTTTCATGAGGTAGTCATACTTTTCATGGGGCGTTAATGGGTTGTCAAAATAATAAGCTCTGGAAACCGCTGTATCCAAAATTTTACCCAATTGAAGAAATGCAGGCGAATGAGCAATTAACTCATGAATTGAATCCATACTTATTTCCAAAACTTCGCAATCAGAATATGCTTTTATAATTGTGTTGGAGGGCTTTTTTGTAACAAAACTAGCATGGCCAACAAACCAGTCATTGGCACAGTGCAAATCAAATACATTCTCGTCAATATCATCATACTTAAACTGATAAACTGCACCGGATAGGATGAACCATGCCTTCGTACAAATGGTTCCCTCGGCAAGAAGGATATCGGTTTTCTTGAAAGATTTCTTATCCAGGTGCTTTTCAAAAATAGCTAACTGGTCTTGAGAAAATTTACCTACGTTTTTAAGAATGTCATTTACCATACACAGTTATAAATAATTAAAAGGAACCAACTCTATTTATTGAATACGCCGATACCCTCAGCAACACCCGACTTTAAAAGTATTGTGCGAATGATGAAGCACCAAATTGAATGTTATAAAAATAAATTGGTATCCATTCATTGACTACCTGTTGGTTGTTTACTCGTGGTATCAATCATCTTTTCAAACCAAACAACATCATTTAATTGATTCCATGCCTTTTAATTAAAATATTCCTGATAGTAATTAATGCATTGGAATACTATATTGAATGGCTGTTAAATAAAAAAAAACGGCCCTGCATAGTGAGGACCGTTTTAACCTTAAAATCTAAACATGAAAAAAAATTGGGCAGGTTCAAACACCTGCGTATTTAAACGCCTGTTATGTTTAAGCAACCATTGTTTTATTTTAATTCCTCGCAATAATAACCGGCACTGAGTAACATATTTTCTACTTCTTCGCCTGCCATATTGTTGGCCATTATCCTCAAAATATTATCTTCATCATTCAAATCTACATTCCATTGGTAGATATCCGGATGAACATCCAGTGATGGTTCAATATCCTGAATGCGGTGAACATTTGACAGACTTGTTTTAAATACCAGTATTTCCATAACAACGTTTGTTTTTAGCAATGCCTCTCGCTTAGCCATGTGTAAGCAAGTGGACGAAGTATTAACCTGATTTTTATCTTTTATGAGAACGTAACTCAACTAAATTTAATTTAAATAGTGCAACGCAACGTCTTTACCCAGCACATAAGCCTATCGTAAGAAACCCTGCGTAGAATAAAAACATTTCCTTAAACCAATGCTATTTTATTATGGATTCTTCTTAATAAAATTGCGGATGAAGCAGCAGCAATTGCTATCTTTTTGTGTTCACCTAACTTACTATTCATCCAGATAACTTTTCCCCAAAAGTCGATCACAGCTATCACGTTATCATCAACCGATAGTTCATAGCCAGTGGGCATCTTAAAAGGCAGGTTTCTGGCCTCACCTTTATCACTAACCAAATTTTTACTATTGATACTTTTTATAATAATGGTATCCTTTTCGCTGGTAAGTATGCCGCCTTCGTTCATACCATTTGTATCAGTCATGTCAAACCTGTTCTTGCCAGCCTTATTTTCAAAACTGCTATAAAGAGAGAGGTTCCAAGTAGCTGGCTGGCTTATTGATTGCAATAAAATTACCGCTGAAAAAGAATATTGAAAATTTTTTGGATCACTCAACTCACTCAGCCAACGATTATTGGTGGTTATCCTTGTTTCTTCAGATACCTTTCTTTCCAAAGCAAATACCTCGGCAGTATTTTTGCCGTCATTGATAGTGAATTTGAATTTGTCTTTCTGATTGTTGGTAATACTTTTTCTATCAATTTTAAATGCCCGCAATACTCTTTCTTCACTGGAGATGTTTGTATTCCTATCTTCCCTTGAGGTAGTCATATTCCACCCTCGGCTAATACGGGATGTATTATAGTTACCAAAATCAATACCTTTTTTACCGGTACCATTCCCCAATCCTCCAATTGACATTTTTTCGGCTTCGGCTTTAAACTTTTCAGGAACGTCCATAAACATTTTAGGAGCCTTACAAGACGATAAAATAATTATAACCATTATCGTCAAGCCCATTATTCTACCTGTACTTATATTTATTCTCATACTTTTTGCTTATTGATATAAATTTCTACGAATAGTAAGTATAGCTGCTGTGGCTGCAATTGCATCCCTGATTCTTTTATCAGCATTCTTTTTTATCCAGAAACTTCTTCCTATTTCTTTAACACTAACAGCTCCAATTATTTCGTTTTGATATGTAAAAGCATACACCATATTTAGACTGGTAAACTTTTGTTCGGGTAAATATTGACTACTACTTTCTTTAAGCAACAGGTTCATAACAGTAAAACTAATTTCATCATCCTTGCAAACTAGTTTACCCTTTTGCTCAACATCTTTTGTTGCATTTAGATTGGATGCTACCAAACTCCATTTGCTGGCAGGTTCGCTACCCGGTACAATTGATGCAATTAAAATATCGTTATTACGGTTTCCCCAAAAGCTTGAATCTTGTTTTTGCAACAGTTTGAATCTTTCATCCACTTTCAAAAAAGCAGCGCACTCCGTAGCTAAGAAAGTACCATCGCCCGTTTCTAAATTAAACCGGAATGCATCTCTATTTCTGTACTTATCGTTACGCCGCAGTGGAACCGATTCTATCACCAAAATTTGGTTGAATGGATCTATGGTACCAACCGTCAGGAAGGTGTTGACTTTTCGCCGAACGCTTGATGTTTTATATTCTCCAAATGAAAGATTTTTGCTCAAAGGATTTTTCCTTCCTTCCATTTTGTAAGGCTCTAAATCTGTTTTCAGTGCTTCTTTATTAACTTGAGAATAAGAAAATAGCGAAGTGCCAATTAAAAAAAAGATGCTAAATATTCTTAAACCATTTGTAATCATGTTGTGCAAAAATTAATGTCCGTAGGTAGCTTTGTTTTCGGTCGTAACTCCCCCAATTGTTTCCGTTGTTACAGCAACAAGTTTGGATGCATTCAACTGAATGATCTTATGAACAACATCATCAATGATTATCTCAGTTTCATTCGCATTGAATTTCCACGTCTGGGTATCAATTACATCATTTGGTTTGTTGGGAGTACAAGCGTTCAGTCCTTCGCTGTAAAGCACTGTTAAATTGGTATTGAATTTAAACCTGTTATCCTTTACACAAATAGGAAATTGGGGAAATAAATCTTCCCAAATTGCAGTTCCAATTTTTTCTTCTGCCTTCACTACTACCCACTCTTTTTCAGTTAGCAATTTCATCTTTTCACTTACAACCGGGGATGCTGATTTTTCCTTCCCGCATCCTAACAGCATTAGAATTAGTGCAATGGATAAAAAATAATTTGTTCTCATTTTTTTAACCTTTAAAACTTGTTTTAGAATATTATAAAAATTCAATGGGGTCAATATTGCATTTCCCTTTGTATGACCCAGCCAATACAATTGTGTGCTCGTGCAATTTTCTCCAATGAGTAAATCCTGTTTATTATAATCGCTGGTTTGCCATTAGATAATTTCTTAAAAACAAAGTTGAAACTAACGAGTAATAATATGCTTAACTTAAGTTAACAAATGAGTTAAAGGTGAAAAGGATATGTTAAAAGAATGGAGGATTTTAAAAAGGAAAAGGTGTGACAATGCCTGATATGTTACCTTTTAAACAATATACCAAAAGGAGGCTTGTAAACTCTTATCACAGGGCTTATATAGCAGCTATTTATTAAAAAAAAAATTTACTTGCGGATCATAGCAATTGCTTTCAATAACTTTTAGCCATGACTTTTAATTTCTCAACCATTCTATGATCCGGTTGACAGATTCATTACTACTTACTATATTCAAATGATTGGCTTCGTCCATCATTTCGGTTTTGACAAATTTTTGAGCAGGTTCAAAAACTATTTTAAATTGGCCAGGATAAAAACTTTCATCATTTCTTCCCACTAAAACCAAGGTCGGAACACTTATATTTTCAATGTCTGTTTTGTAATTTTTAGGGCCAAAATTTACCGCCATGCGATATGAGTAAGAAGGTGCTTGAAGCTTATCATTGTAAGTTTCAGGACGATTAAAAAACAATACGGGTAATCTATCAAATGTAGAAATTCCTATGCCATTCAACATAGATAAGCCCACCCATCTTTTCACCGCAACTGTAACCCAATTGCCGCTATTAGGCTTTACTGTTGGAGCTTTATGACCCAGGTAAGGCGCTAGCATTAAAGCCTTGTCAATTTTTGTGTTTTGTGCATTCGCAATATATCTTAAAACCAATCCGCCGCCTGATGAATGCCCTGCCAATATAATCTTCTTTGCTCCCAGAATATTTTTACTATATGCTATTAAATCTTCAATATCATCTTCCAGTTGTCCTACATAGTCAATGTCTCCTTTGGTTCCATCACTTTGCCCGTGACCTCTCAAATCGGGCGTAATTACGGTAGCAATATTGGAATCAGCAATTGCCATTGCCATCCTTTTCAAATATCTACTCTCGGAACCAGAACCATGTATTAGTATCATTACATCCTTCTTAGCACTTGGATACATTCGGCTAAATTGCTTTTTTCTATCTCTAAGATCTATCCAAAGTTCTTTTACTTTTATTGTGTCTTTTCTGGCGGCAATAATCGTTTCCTTGATTGAAGTGTAATCATAATTTTTTATATTTTTCTTTGATGGTACAGGCCAATAAATAAGTACAAAACAGGCAGACAGGTAGATCACCGCATTTATCAATAAAAATATCGCAAGACGTTTCCTTATTATTTTAAAACTCATTTTTTGAAAATAATCTTGGGTTTTTTGTGGCATTTGTCATTTTGATAGTTGTAATTTCTATACTGGCAAGGAGGTAAAGAGAAAGCTAATTAAAAAATAGGAGTAATCTATTCAGTTAAGAAAAAACGCTTTAAATTATGTTATATTTTCTTTCTTTAGCCTCAATCTTTTATTCAAATACCCCGTTTAAATTTATTCGAACTTTTTCTCTGGAAAACGATATTAGCTATCGTTTAGATTTCGCTTGCATTAAAATACCCAGGCTATAAACAGCTACAATTCTGAAGCCAGCTCATTTACAACAGGTCGCTTAATTGGTTTATGAACTTTGCCATTTAAAAACATCCCAATAAAAGTATTTCTCACAGCATAATGATAACTCATAACACTGATAACTGTGGTAACTGAAATTGAAATTAAAAACTTTAGAAAAACTGGTATTGCTAAACCACTAATTAAGCCTGGCATAAATGCTACTATGGGAAGGTGAATGATATAAACCCAATATGCAGCCTCCATTATGTAACTCAGGTGGGGCGAATAGTCGTTGAAATAAGTCATAAAAAATGCAATAAATCCGAAAATAAACATGGATCCAAATAAAGCAGAAATTAACTCTCTAACGTAAAGCCAACCAGTTGTATCTGGCCATGGAATTAGAATGAATAAGAAAAATAATATTGTTGCAAATACAAGTTGCGCTATTGGATAAACCTTTAACTTATCAAGACTATTGGTTTTAAAAATAACCCAGCCTGTTTCAAAAAATAAGAAATAAGTCATGAATATCGGCACGTCAATACTCCATTTATTGTTTGTTGTAAGATAGGGCTCGCCTATCCAAAATTGGCAAAGGAAAAACAACACCGTTAAACAAATAAGTCTAAGCCAGCACCGCCCAAGTACATAAGAAAAAACTTTATTAGCAAACGCCGTGAATGCTGTATTTTGATTGAATATTATTGCAATTATCCAACCGCCAATTGAATAAAATATCAAGAAGTATAGAAACCAAAGATGCAATACATTAAACGGTAAAAAATTACCTGCAATCATTTGCTCCCAGGCAATAGCTAACGGTGAACCAACTCCAGAAAAAGCTGACTTTGTAAAAGTAAATGCAAAAAAAGCGAGTGGATAAACAATTAAAACACCTGCTATTAACGGAAGAAAAATTCTTTTCATTCTGTTCTTCAACATTTGCTGCGACCCTTTTTTGTAAAACAACAGCGCTCCAAAATATCCGGATACAACAAAAAAAACGGGCATACGGAAAAAGTGAATGACTGCTACAATAATATCAAAACCAATCGAATTTTCAGGATTTTTTAATGGCCAAAAATTTGCATAATCTGCGCTGGCATAAGTTATTCCTGCATGTAAAACGATACCTAATAACATCATGATGGCTCTCAGCGCATCCAATGCAAATATTCTTTCTGAATTCATTTTTTTGGATTTTTATTTTCTGATTACGACGTGTAATTCATGGAAATGTTACAAAACCTAACTTTTTTATTCGTGCTATAGCTAATGTTTTTGGGGCAGTCAATGTAGCGGATCTTTAGCCTAAATCATACCAAGCAAATTGCTGGAAATAGTACTAATATTTCTACAAAGCAACTAGACCGTCTATTGCGAAACCTTCGCTGGAAGTAATTTCTATGTCTTTTTAAGTTTAAGCTTTATTACATCTCCAGCTGCCTTAATCGAAACAGCTTTTGAGATATTAGCTGTTCCACTTTTAGACATTTGAAACATTTCGGTATAAACTTCTGAGCCAGCATACGAACCATTTATGTAAACGTTTGCAGATCCCGTTACTGCATTTTTAGGAAATGTATCTTCATAACCAAAGGTTGTAAATAGTAGGTAATCTCCGGGCATCAAATTGGCAAATTCAAAGTGGCCCTCATCATCGTACACGGTGGCATATTTGATACATTCAGCAGCATCTCTTGGCAGTGGAATGGGCTTTGCATTTTTTATTTTAGATTGCCTTTTGTTTATCTCAAACCATTCTTTGTAGTAAGCTGTATGTGGCATTAACAATACTTTCGTTGCTTTTGGTGCAAATTGCTTTTTGTTGAAATTGACGATACCGATATCAATTTTCCGATCGTCTTTACCGGATCGATCGTCTCTGGCAAAGGCTTCTCCAAGAATAACTGAGTTACCTGCACTTACCATCTTCATCGTTTCGTCTTTGTTGAATTTATTCTTAAATGGATTGTAATCTGTTTCTTTATCTAGTAAAAATAATACGGTGCCATTTGCGGCTATATCTGCCCGCCAAATTTTTCTGGTTTCTTTATCAATGTAATAATTAAACATACTTCCGGTGCTTTCTTCTGTTACACCAACCAGCCATACCTTATGGTCGCCCGTAAGATCCGAATGAAAAATATGGCTTTTTACTTCATTGATGATTACCTGCTGGATTTTACTTTTATCTTTGGCATCATAGTCCACAACAGGAATAATGGCCCTATAACCAGTTGCTAATGGCAAAGCACTCAAAATATATGGGTAAGTTGTTACATCAAAATAAGGCTCCTTAATCGATAGATTTACCTTTTTACTTTTTCCTGTTTTGGGCTCTGTAAATTCTCCGCTAATGTTCCCCGAATAGTTAAGATTGAAGCTCCTTGTATCTCTTTCAGATTTCCGGCTAACAGGTTTAAATGTGTTCTCGTCAGCAATAATATTTTCTTTCCACTGCAAATCAGATTTTAAAAACTGCAGACTGGTTTTTAAATTGAATTTTTGATTACTAAATCCAACCTCTGTTTCATAAACACAAATTTCTGTGGCGATTCCATCCTGCACAACATAATACCCCATCGTGAATTTCCCTTGTTTGATGAGTGATTTATTGAATGACTTATCACCTGGTGTTATTAAAGTTTGACCGAATGCCAGGATACAAACCAATTGAAATACGAAGCATGCTGCTAGTTTTTTCATTTTAAATTTTGCCATTATTATTTTAACTAAATGTTTTTTTAACTCAAGAATTACCAATAAAAATTTTCAAAATGCGGATATAAATGGACTAGTGCTATCAATTTTCAGCTTGTCACGTCTAACCCTATTCTTCCAAAAAATTCTTGCTTTATTGTTCCTATCCCCTTAAGCTGTCTATGTTGTTGTCTGTAAGATTTTGAATATTTTTTGTGATGTGCTCAATATCCCAGTTCCACCATTTCAGTTCTAAAAGCTGTTTGATTGTAGCTTCCGAAAATCGCTTTTTAATTTCTCCGGCAGGGTTTCCGCCAACAATTGAGTAAGGCTCAACATCCTTTACTACGGTTGAATTTGTCGCAATGATAGCACCGTCGCCAATGGTAACTCCCGCCATAATTGTAGCATTGTAGCCAATCCAGACGTCATTCCCAATATTAATGTCACCCTTTCCTGGATAGGCTTTTCCTTCCATTGCGTTTTCCCAGCCATTCCCAAAAATGGCAAAAGGATAAGTTGACATTGCGTTTGTTAAATGGTTTGCACCGTTCATTATAAAAGTTACGTTTGAAGCAATCATACAGAATTTACCAATGACTAATTTGTCGCCAACAAAATCAAAATGATATTTCACATTCTTTTCAAAATTCTCAACGTTTTCAAAGTCATCATAATAAGTGTAGTCGCCAACAATAATATTTGGATTTTTGACAACGTTTTTTAAAAAACAAAGCCGGTCGTAATTATTAAGCGGAAATATTTTGTCTTTGTTTGGTCCTGTCATTGCTATAAATTTTATTTTAAAAAACTGGTTGAGTTAATAAATCAGTACTCGTTTTTTCGCCATCCGAAATGGAAGATTTCTAGCATAATAGTTAAAATGCTAAAGCTTGCACAAACGTTGTTGTGATATACTTAAGCCACCATTTTACTAAACCGATTTTGGTAGCTGGATTCTTATTTTTTTTGTTTACTATCTACCACAGACTTAGCATTCATATTTTGTTCCCAAATAAGTTTCCCCTGGTTGTCAAAAAACTTTACCCCGGCGAATGCCTCGGTATTTTGAAACAACTCACTTTCTTTTCTTGCCATTCCAATTCTTAACGAACCATTCTCACCACCAATTATAATCCCTTTGCTACCATCTTCTAAACATATCATATGCAATGCCTCGCCAGAGTCATCATCAAGTCCTATTGTAGGTCTGGATTTGCCATCTTCAGTAGTATTTACACCTGCACCACCACGTTCCCATCCTGTTTGTGAATTCCAGGTAATGCCACTGGCTTTAAACAATCTTTTTCCAACGTTGGCATCAGCTAAATTGTCTCCAATCTGTACTACATCAAATCCTTTTTCATTCATAAAAACAATCCCATCTGCTGTATTTTTATACTTGCTATACCATTCCATATATTGATTGGGATTCTTAAATGTTGACGCCCAGTATTTCCTTACCAAAGCAGTATCTGTCCGTACTCTGTCTTTGGAATATGGAATAGGTGATCCAATTAAAATTCTTTCTCTACCACTTTCGTCTTCAATTATTATCCCCTTTGCCCGTATGATATCGAATTTGTCGATTTGCGTAAAGGCAAAACCAAAAAATGAAACAAAGCAAATAATACTAAAACCAATAAACTTAATTTTTAGTTTTTTGTACTTTTTCTCCACTTGTTCAATTCGTTCTAAAATTTCGTTTTCCATTTTTAAATATGTTTTAATGAATCTACGTTTCAGGTGTCAATTTGTTACAGCAATTCAATTTAATTTTGCCACAAACGATTCCCGACTTGGGCTTATATCGGAATTTTAGCAGTAAGATTCCTAACAAGCAAAATATAGTGGCTTGTATAGATGTTTGACAAAAGCACCGACCACAGCATTTCACCAAATCGATATTATCAGTTCGTCATTCATTATTTCGCTGGCATTGGTTTCATTTTATATTTTGACAACAACTGATTCAGTGATGCTACATTATGCCTTTTTCTTTCTATGTCATTTGATAATGTTGTGTCAACTGGTGCCAATAACATTTCGCCTGTTTTGTCA
>JBBQQP010000099.1:0-9933 GCA_038215675.1 Chitinophagales bacterium
TGATTATAGCGCCGGACATTAACTGGCCAGCAGGAATAGAAGCGTACGATTCGCAAGCAAAGGAACAGGTGGATCAAAGGACCGTGCCAGTGAGCGGTACCAAGGTTTTTGAATACCCTTTCACGGTGAATAATCCGGGCAGTTACAACATACCAGAAATTGCCTTCAGCTTTTTTGATGTAAACGAAGGAAAATACAAAATAGTAAAAACAAAACCATTTACCGTTAAAGTTGCAAAAGGATCTGGTAAAAAGCAACCACTGATAAATGGTATTAAAGTTAATACAGGTCAGGATCAATTTTCGGATACAATTTTTACCAATCGCTGGTTAATAGTGATCCCGCTTGCGCTGCTATTGCTTGCCGGTTTATTTGTTTGGGTAAAGACTGATAAAAGAAAGCATTCAAAGGTTATTGTTGCAGTTAATAAAGCCGGGTTAGAAGTAATGCCAGGAGTTGCACCAGAACTGGAAGTGACAGATGTGTCGGTAAATCCGCTTTCGATAACCGAAGAAAAACTGATCGCCCGTGATTGCCCTGCTTTTTACGAAGCACTCAACATTGAATTAAGAAAGTATTTAGCTTGTAAACTGCAGATTCCTTTATCTACCCTTAATAAAAAAAGCATAGGAGAAGAAGCCGATAGAAAGGGTGTGGCAGTTGTTACCAGCCTGCAGGTTCAGCAGTTGCTGGATGAAATAGAATGGCAATTATATACGCCCTGCTCAGACGACGATAAAATGGAAGAACTATTCAACAAGGCTGATGTAATTGTACATGCTTTAAATGCTACAACTCCGTAAACCTATAACCAATCCCTCTAACCGAATGAAAATATAAAGGATTGCGACTGTCTTCTTCAAAATATTTACGAAAGCTTAAAATAAAATTGTCAATTGTACGGGTAGTAGGATACACATTGTAACCCCAGACGGCCTGCAATATTTTTTCCCTTGTTACTACTTCATTCTTATTTTCGATCAGCAGTTGCAGCAGCATGATCTCTTTTTTGGTAAGGGTGATTTTCTTACCGTCCCTCGTGGTGCATTGCAGTGCTTTAAAATTGATTTCGTTTTTGCCGAAATGGTAAATATGCTCCAGCGGTTTCCTGGTGGATAGCCGTTTGCTTTTTTCAACCAGTTTGTTTACCCGCAGTAATAATTCTTCCAGGTTAAATGGTTTGGTAAGGTAATCATCTGCTCCTTTTTTTAAACCCAGTACCCTGTCTGCACTGCTGTTTTTTGCACTCAATATCAGGATAGGGATTTCATTGTTTTGTAACCGGATTCTTTCACAAACACTGATGCCATCCAGCTCCGGCAGCATTACATCCAGTATCATTAAATCAAAATGTTCTTGTTCTACAGCTTTCAGGGCTTCTACCCCATCGAATGCGCTGGTAACTTCATACTCTTCCAACTCAAGGTTTAGCTTTAATGCCTCATGCAGGTTTTCTTCATCTTCTACCAATAAAATTGAAATCTTTTGAGTTGCCATGTTTTTATTTGAGAATTATACGAAATGCCATTTTTTATGATGATTCTTTTCTAAATGAAAAATTGCGTGAATGCTGAAAGAATATCCAATTGAAAATGATCAATTATTCTTTGAAGCATCATAAATGATCTTTGTCGTTTGCTTGTTGAAATACAATTGCAAAACTACTTCCTGTAGGCGTATTATCGGACACAAAAATCGATGCCTGGTGTTGCTCAGCAATTTTTTTGGTTAGATATAAACCAAGACCCGTACCCTTGGAGCCCTTGGTGGCTTCATTGCCGATCCGATAAAATTTATCAAATACTTTCTTCTTTTCCGCAGCATCAATTCCTTTGCCATGGTCTTGTACCTGCAACTCAATCTGAAGACCCCTCAATTGCAATAGAATGGCAATTGCCGCATCTTTGGGTGAATACTTGATGGCATTGTCAATTAAATTATTCAGTGCTATTTGCAGCATCAGCATATCCCCATGGATATACCGATCTTTCTCAATTACCTTATTGAAAATTCTATTTGGATACCGTGTGATAAAATCATCCACACAATCATTTACCAGCCCGGTGAGGTCAATTTCCTCTGTAGTCATAATATGTTTTCCTGCATCTAATTGCGATGCCAGCAACATATTATTGCACAAGGCATTTAGCCGGTTGGCCTCCTGTATGGTATTTTGAATCAGCCTTTGTTGCTGGCTGTCTTCCAGTTTTCTTTTTTGTAAAGTTTCTAAGTTTAATTTTGCAATGGCGATCGGGGTTTTTAATTCATGTGTAATGGCCATCATGAAGTTTTGTTGTTCCCGCCCCATTTTAAACTGCCGCCTTACTGCCCGGTAAATAAAACCAGCACCAGATAGAATAAATAAAAAAAAGATGGCGCCTTCTCCAATGTACTGCGCCGCTTTTCTTTTTTCAATGTTTGTAATTTCGTGAACCAGCTGAAGGTATTGAGGATCGGCAGGCTTTAGCTGCGAGATTTCAAATTCTGCCAGTTGAACATTCAACCGGTTTAGTGCGATAAACCACCATACCAAAGCGGCGATGATATAGGCCAGTAAAAACCAATACAGCAGAAAGATAAATCTTAAACGCTTTGTTTTATATAAAGAAAATGGCATTGTTGTAAATATGAACGGTGGCTATCATGAATACAAGTGAATGGTTGGATTGTTATAATGTTGATTTGTTAAATGGCTGTTCTGTTGAAAAGGTGAATTGTTTTTCTGTTGAATTGGTGAATGGTGATGTTATTATTTTGTTGAATTACATGTTCTTTGATTCCATAATTCTATGGCGTTAAAATATTCAAACCAATCATGCATGATTCATCAACCTGCATCCGTTTCCTACTTTACTCTTTCCACCCGAATGCCTACGCTCATAATTTCTGGTAATGGATTTTCTCTCATCACCTGTGCAACCGAAAATTTATAATTGCCGGATTTATTAAATTTAAATGGGCCCTTCGTGATCGATTTTCGAATTTCCCAAATGTCATCCATTCCACCTCCTTCCCAGCCTTTTGCATCGGTGCCCAACTGCAAATCGAAGCGTTGGTAACGCATCGAATCTGCCGGCGACTGTGAACCAATATTTAGCCAGATATTGTTATATCGATAAGCATCGGTATGCCTTAGCACAACATACAGGTTATACATCGAGGTGGTATCTGTGATTGCAAATTCAAATGCAGGTTGCAAATTGTAGGACCAATTGTGTTTTGGAATGGCAGTGTTTTTTTCAAACACATCTACTTTTTCACAGGAGCTGAGCCATAAACTTACAATAGTCAGGATAACTAAAAGGGGTTTGTTTGAATTGATTCTCACAAAATAAATTTTTACAAAAATAAAACAGTTTTTTTAAGAGTGCTTCTTCCAGCTAGCCGAAAAGAATGGTTCGTCTTTGATTCAAATAACCAGCCTGAAAAAAAGAAAGTTGCCCATGCACATTATTTGAAACACCAAAAACGAAACATGTTTTTTCTTCATCAACAGCTTGGTGCTTCCTTAAATAATCCAGCCTCATCAACACCCCATTTCCTACAAGGCATTCAATATCTGTTCCTTTGCTTTTTCCAGCTCATCTTTCATGGTTACAACACACTTTTGTATATCAGCATCGTAAGCCTTACTACCGGTGGTGTTGATCTCCCTGCCAATTTCCTGAATAATGAAAGACAATTTTTTTCCTTTTGCCTCGTCTGTATTTGCAAGCAAGGATCTAAAATACTCGCAGTGTTGTTTCAGGCGAACCTGCTCTTCGTGAATGTCAATTTTTTCGATGTAATAAATCAGTTCCTGCTCTAAACGATTGCCATCATAGTTTTCTTTACCTACATGCTGTTCCAGCAATTGCACAATCTCTTCCCGGATACGCTTCATGCGGTTAGGCTCTAGCTTTACAATCGCTTCTTCCTGTGCATTGATATTGTTGATGCGTTTAACAAGGTCTCTTTCCAAACTGGCGCCTTCTTCTTCCCTGTGCCTGTTCAGCTCGGAAAGAGCTGTCAGCAATACTTTTTTAAACTCTTCAAAGTCGTTGTCGTTTAATACATCATTGGTGGGTGTTACCACTTCAGGAAGGCGAAGCAATGCACTTAAAACAGAATTGGTATCAATGTTCAATTCACCAGCCAGTGTTTCAATCTGGTGGTAGTAAGCCTTTATTAAATCGGTGTTGATGTTAACCGGTTTGGATGTGCCATTTTGTTTGATAGTAATCATGCAATCGATGGTGCCTCGTACCAGTTGTTCCTGTAACATATTGCGGATGTCAAACTCGTAGGGGCGAAGCAATGGCGGCAGGCGCAATTGCATTTCAAACTGTTTACCATTGAGTGCTTTTATTTCTACCAGAAAGGTTTTATCATTTACAGTTTGTTCAGCCCGGCCAAAGCCGGTCATGGATTTTAGCATTATTTGATGGTTGTTTTTGTAATAAAATATTTAATCATCTACAAGGTAGCCGAAAATTGCTCAAAGTTTTGTTTTCTGCGGGTCATTTCTATTGGGGAATAAAAAATGATACATTTCTCCTTTGGTTAAAATGCGCATTTCACCTGGCTGAAGTCCTTCAATTTCGCACCGTTCTATGCGGTGCCTGATCAACCTTAGTGTGGGGAATCCCACCGCAGCAGTCATCTTTCTTACCTGCCTGTTTTTACCTTCAGTTAATATCATTTTTACCCAACTGGTTGGGATACTTTTTCTAACACGTATGGGAGGATTTCTTTCGGGTACAGCAGGCGCATTTTTAAAGGCCGTGGCCTTACATTTTTTTGTGCGATATTCCTTTCCGTCAACAGTAATATCTACACCATGTTGCAGATCATGTAAGGCCTGGTCTGTTACCTCACCGTCTACCTGCACCCAGTATTCCCGGTTATGTTCAAACAATGGATTTAGTAATTCATGATTGAGTTTCTTATCGTTCGTAAGAATCAATAATCCTTCGCTGTCATAATCCAGGCGGCCAACGGGATAAACATCTGTCGGGACATCAAAAAAATCTTTTAGCGTTTGCTTTCCTTCACCCGATGTAAACTGGGATAATACATTGAAGGGTTTATAAATAAGGCAATAATATTCCAAGAGAAAATAAATTAATGGTGAGTGAAATGATGAAAAGAAAGCGGTAGCATACAGGTGATTTATTACTTCCCGGAAATAACAAAGCCCGACGTTTTGAAGCCGGGCTTTATATATATGTATGGGTTAGTAAGTACTGGAAACGAAATTTCCATACACAATATTAAATAGAAATTTTGCTACCGAAAAAAATATTTTTAAAAATTTTGTTCACATTTCATTTTGTGCTGTGGATAAGGACAATATTTAAAACATGCAACGATCATTTTTAATAACCCCGATCTGCTACAGTGATTTTAATAATTGTGTGGATGTTTTTTTTGTGCATCGATGAAAGTACTGATTTTACTGGTGTTTCAGCCGATGTAGATTTTAGTTAGCAACGAATAACCTAACCGGATAAACCTACATCCATGAAAAAAACTAACTTATTTGCTGCCTGTATTTTCCGTGTTTTCACATCTCAAAAACGTTGATAAATAGTTTAAAACAAGCGGTATAATTTTCGTGTTTTGATCATTATTTGTTTATCTCTTTACTAAAATCAAAGCATAGTACCTTTGTAAAAATATTATTGTATGCAATTTCCTGCTCCTGTTTCTATCACGTGGATCGCTGAATTTATAAATGCTGAATTAATTGGCAACAACAAATCGGATGCTACCGGTATTAATGAATTACATAAAGTTGAAAAAGGCGATTTGGTTTTTGTCGATCATCCTAAATATTACGATACCTGCATCAATAGTGCAGCCACCTTTATCATCATTAATAAGCGAGCGGATTGTCCTGATGGGAAGGCGTTGTTGCTGGTTGAAAATCCATTTGAAGCTTATTGTAAAATCGTGCACCACTTTAATCCATTTACTCCATCCTCACAACAAATCAGTGATAGCGCTGTGATTGGTGAAGACAGTTTTATTTACCCAAATGCCTTCATCGGGCATCATGTGCAGATTGGAAATAACTGTATTATTTATCCCAATGTAACTATCCTGGATAATTGTATCATTGGCAAAAATGTAATCATACAATCGGGCACCGTAATTGGCAGCGATGCATTTTATTACAACACTAAAAAAGACCGTGAAATCTGGTACAAAAAAATGCCCAGTTGCGGCCGGGTTGTGATAGAAGATTTTGCAGAGATTGGGGCAGGTTGCACCATCGACCGGGGCGTTAGCAGTGATACCATTATTGGCAGAGGTAGTAAGTTTGATAATACCATTCATATTGGTCATGATACCGTAATTGGAAAGAATTGTTTGATAGCTGCCCATGTGGTGGTTGCGGGCTGTGTTGTTATAAAAGATAATGTAACCATTTGGGGCCAGGTGGTCATCAATAAAACCCTCACCATTGGCGAGAATGCAGTGTTACTGGGTAAGACGGGGGTAGCTGGATCATTGGAAGGCAATAAAACCTATTGGGGCACACCGGCGCAGGAGGCCGGCGTTGTAAAAAGAGAATTGATCTGGATTAAAAGAATACCGGAATTATGGGAAAAGGTGATGAAGAACCCCCATCCCCTAAAGGGGGGCTAAGAAGAACTCTTCTTTAGGGGATGCGGGTGCCTCGTAATCATAGGGCACCATATCGCCCATCTTTTCCCATGTCCAGTAGCCTGTGATAATGATGTCATTCTGGTCGAAATAATAACCGTTTTGTTCTATTGTTATGGACTCGTTGTTAGCGATGGTGATTACCGACAACTGAAACTTTACCGGGGTTTCTGCATTCTGCTCAAGATAACCCGAAGCCGGTTCTTCATTACTGTACAGTATCGCTATATCCGGCTGGTTGGGGAGAATATCTACCAATAGGGTGCTGTCATCTTTTTGATAATTTAATGCGCCGTAAAAATTGGGCAACTTTACAGCCGTTTCCAGGTCATTTTTTTTTGCAACAAACTGAATTTCGAAACCTTCTTCCTTTAATGTCTTATGGTATATACTCCGCATAAAGTGAAGCATAGAACCTTTGTAAGCTTTTTTCCGGTTTTGTTGCCAGGTAGCTTTTTGGATATCATCTGCTGGTTGCAATGCTTCAAACAAAGGATAGCCGGTGTAGGTGCTGGCCTGTGTGCTGTATTCATGCGTGAAGGAATCCAGCGTGTATTTTAGTTTGTAGCCCAACGCCTGGTTTTCTATTTCAATGGGGGCAGATGCAATTACCTTTAAGCGATTTTTTCTTTTGTTGTAATAAAATTTCAACACCTCGTAATTGGTAATCGTACACTGTTTACTGTTGTTGGTTTTGCCGATAAAATTTTCGATAAAAAAATTGCCATATTTCTCCCAACCGTCCGGCACTTCATTGCTTGATTTAATCACTACATCTTCCATCACACTTTCTTTTTTCCGGATGATGAACACAATGTTTTTATCTTCTTCACTGGCGGTAGAAATACGCCTGATTACAGTTTCATATCCGGAAAAAGTAACCACCAGATCGTAGCCACCCCCGCTGGTTAAATAGAGTTTAAAATTCCCCTCCGCATCGGTAGCCGTACCCATCGTAGTATTTTGCGCAAATACAGATGCCGCCTGCATGGGGCTTTGTGTAACAGCATCTATCACCTTACCCGTAATAGTAAAATAAGTGGATTGTGCAAAAGACGCAGTTGATAAAAAAAGGAGGGTAAAAAAGGAAAAAATGGTTTTCATACTTAAAAAATTTGATCAGTGGGTTTACAATACGAATAACGTTGTTAATTACATCCACCACATGATGGTATTAAAACGGTTGGATGGCTTTTTAAATTGTATTCGTTACGAAACTAAGTCATCAATTGTTAAGCTTATGTTGCATTCCGGTGCAGACATCTTTGATGGTTTCTTCCATCGGTCTGTATTTAAAATCCGGTAAAAATTTAAGCAGCTTGCTGTTATCAAATTGCACATTTGCCATGGCAGTAGCCGCTGTTTCTTTTGTTAGCAATGGCTTTTTTCCGGTGAATAAACTTTTAATGGCTTCCATCCGCCATATTATCTGCGCCAAAAAAGGACTTACTTTTTTATGCGGTTGTTTTTTACCAAAAGCATCGGCAATTAAATTAAAAATTTCACGGTAGGTTTTATTTTCTGCGCTGATGATAAACCGCTCGCTGCTGATGTTGCTTGTCATTAAAACGATCATAGCGGCCGCCACATCTCGTACATCTACAAAGCCGGTAGCACCTTCTGTGTACCAGGGGAATTCGTTGTACACCGTTTTAAAAATTTGCGAACTGCCCGCATTCCAATCGCCTTTGCCCAAAATAATTACCGGGTTCACGATCACGGCATCCAGTCCTTCGCCCACGGCACGCCACACTTCAAGCTCGCCTAAATATTTACTCCGACCATAGATGCTGTTACTGGTTTCTTCTGTCCAGTTCATGGTTTCCTTTACCGCTTCATTTTCTCTGATTCGTCCCAGTGCCGCAACAGAACTTACATGCACCAGTTTTTTTATACCGGTATTTAAAGCTGCATTTACAATATTTGTGGTGCCTTCGATATTAATTTTAAACATCTCCTGTTTACGGGATGGCTCAAACGATACAATGGCCGCACAGTGGTACACTTGTTCAACATCCTGCATGGCTTCCTCTAAACCAATGATGTCTAAAATATCGCATTGAAATTGCTCCAGCAGATCGAAATTAAAATCGGGCAGCGGCGTTTTGTTGTAGATTGCCCTTACCCTGCTGCCTGTTGAAAGCAGTTGCCGGATCAATTCACTTCCCAATAAACCTGCACCGCCTGTAACTAAAATCATATCAAAAATTTGTATGCAACCGCAAAAGTAATGGATGCGTTTGTATCTGGTTTATCAAAGTAAATTTATTATTCCTTTCATTCCTAAATAAGACATGGCAACTACTACTACCCAGCCAGCCAGCTGCATCCAGATCGGATGCCTGTAGTCCTGCATGAGTTCCCGCTTTCGTCCGGCCAGTAAGATAAGTGATAAAGCTACCGGAAGAATCAGGCCATTCAATCCACCGGCAAATATTAATACCTGAACAGGCTGGCCAACCCATAAGAAAATGAGGGTTGAAAAACAGATGAATACGATAATTACGTACCGGAAATTTTTAAGAATAAAAGGGTGAAATGTTTTCATAAAGGATACCGAAGTAAATGCAGAACCAATTACGGAGGTAATGGCCGCACTCCACAATACAAGTCCAAATAATTTATACCCTACCATACCAGCAGCAGATTGAAACACTGTAGCAGCAGGGTTTTTAGGATCCAACAGGATTCCCTGGCTTACAATGCCCAAGGCTGCCAGAAATAATACAATGCGCATAATTGCTGCAATTAAAATAGCTGTAACAGAACTGGTAGAAACTTTACCCAGGTTTTCTTTTCCGGAGATACCTGCATCCAATAACCGATGTGCACCTGCAAAACTTATATAGCCGCCCACTGTTCCACCCACAATTGTAAGTATGATGGTTTCATTGATCTGATCTGGCATAAACGTTTTTTGGATGGCTTCGCCTACCGGCGGATGAGATTGAAACGCAACATAAACGGTTAACCCGATCATGATAAAACCCAGCACTTTTGCAAACTGGTCCATGGCGATGCCCGCTTCTTTTATCAGGAAAATCATCAGGGCAATGATACCACTGATCACCGCACCTGTTTTTACATCTACCCCAAGCAATACCTGCAAACCGAGGCCACAACCGGCAATATTGCCAATGTTAAAAGCAATGCCGCCCATCACAATGAGTGCAGTCAGCAATAAACCTGCACCCGGAAAAATGGTATTCGCCAAATCCTGCGCATACAATTTGCTCACGCTGATGATGCGCCAGATATTCAATTGTGCACCAATATCCAGCA
>JBBQQP010000100.1:0-9820 GCA_038215675.1 Chitinophagales bacterium
GGGAAAAAGAGGTAAGGGATTTACAGAAAAAGCGCTTTGGATTTGAAGGCGACCTGTTTAAGAAAAGACAGGAACTGATAAAACCTATACAAGATAAGGTTTATATAGCGATTCAAAAATTAGCCATCGAAAGATCTTATGATTTTATTTTGGATAAAAGTGAAGGAATTACCGTTATATTTGCCGACCCAAAACTTGACCGCAGTGATGAGGTTTTAAAATTTCTGGGTGTTAAATAAATCACAAGCAACCATTCGCATGCGGCGAATACTTTAATAAAACAAACTATAAACAAGTAAACATTAAAAAGACAATGAAAAATCTAATCGTAGCAGTTGTGTTTGGTATTTCAATTTTTGGATTCACCGGAACTGCATTTTCTCAAAACAAAATCGGTTACATCAGCACTGAAGAACTGATTGGTTCAATGCCGGAAGCTGAAAAAGCCAATACTGAATTACAAGAGTACCAGCAGGCATTAAACCAACAAGGTGCTGCGTATTATAAAGAACTAGGTGAGTTGGATAGCTTATTCAATAAGGATTCTGCTACCATGAATAAAGCCATTAAAGAATTGAAAAGAAATGATATGATTGCTTTATATCAAAAAGTTCAGGGATGGCAACAAACTTCCCAGCAGCTAATTGGTGAAAAACAACAAACTTTATTGGGCCCAATTCAAAAGAAAGCGATTGATAATATAAAACTGGTAGCTAAAGAAGCAGGTTATACTTATATATTCGAAGCTGGAAGCCTTTTAGTCAGTCCACCGGCAGATGATATTTTGCCTTTGGTGAAAAAGAAAATGGGTATTAAAGATCCGGCACCGGCACCAGCCGGAAAGCCTGGGGCTCCCAAAAACTAATTCAATTTAAATAAATAATATCGCAAGGCCATTCCGGAAAACGGGATGGCTTTTGTATTTTTGGCATATGAGTAAGGGACCCATCGGTGTATTTGATAGCGGATATGGCGGACTAACTGTTTTGAAAGAGATCAAAGCCCTGCTGCCGCAGTACGATTATATTTACCTGGGCGATAATGCCCGGGCACCTTACGGCACCCGCAGCTTTGATACCGTTTACCAATATACTTTACAATGTGTTCAATGGTTTTTTACACAAAGTTGCCCGCTGGTGGTGCTAGCTTGTAATACGGCTTCAGCAAAGGCTTTGCGAACCATTCAGCAAAATGATTTACCATTGGGCAATCCGGAAAAGCGAGTGCTGGGTGTAATAAGACCCACAACAGAAATCATTGGTAACTATTCAAGAAATAATAAAGTGGGTATTTTAGGTACCAATGGTACGGTGCAATCCAACTCCTATCCAATTGAAATCGCTAAATATTTTCCGGAAGTTAAAGTGTACCAGCAGGCTTGCCCTATGTGGGTTCCATTGATAGAGAACAATGAATACAGTTCGCATGGTGCAGATTATTTTATAGAAAAAAACATCCGGCAACTACTGAACCAATCACCCGATATTGATACGATTCTTTTAGCCTGTACCCATTATCCATTGCTATTGGAAAAACTAAAGCAATTTGTTCCAGCCACAACCACCATTCTTTCACAAGGTAAAATTGTTGCCAATAGCTTAGCCGATTATTTAAACCGACATAAAGAACTGGAACAAAAATGTACAAAGGATGGAAGGCTGGGTTTTTATACCACCGATTCCGCTGAAGACTTTGACAACCATGCGGCCATCTTCTTCGGAAAACCAGTGATATCAACACATTTGGAACTTTAATTTCATTAATTTATAAATCCAATTTCGAAGTTCATAATTTTTTATTACCTTCGCCGTCCTTTCACAAGCAGCAGGGATGGTGCCCTGATGAATGTAGGTTAAAATGTTTTAGTAAAATAATTTTTGTAAAAGGAAAAACTTAATACAATGCCAGGTAAAAAAAGAACTTATCAACCACATGTACGCAGAAGAAAACATGTACATGGATTTCGTCAGCGCATGCAAACAGCCAATGGCCGCAAGGTATTGGCAAGTCGTCGCAAAAAGGGTCGTGTTAAACTGACCGTTTCTGATGAACGTTTTGGTAAAAAATAGAATAAATTATTAACCCTTCATTGGCGAAAAAATATTAACAGCTCTCCGTTCGGAGGGCTTTTTTAATTTTGTATCATTGAATCAAAAAATACGATATACGCTGGGTAAGCAGGAACGGCTAAAAAGTCGAAAGGCAATTGAGCATTTGTTCAAGCAGGGTAAATCATTTACAGTTTTCCCCTTTCGTGTATTGTATATCTGGGAGCAGGTAACTATTGCAGAGGATACCACCCCTGATAACAGTGGTAACACAAGGTTACAGGCAGGCTTTACAGTAAGCAGCCGGAATTTTAAAAAAGCCGTTGACAGAAACCGAATTAAGCGGCTGATGAGAGAAGCCTATCGCCTCCAAAAAAACGAGCTTCAGCAATCACCTGTTTTAGATCACTTAAACCTAACCCTATTTTTTATTTATGTAGGAAAAGAACTGCCGGAATACAAACAGGTGCTTGAAAAAACGGAGATAGTTTTAAAACGAATGATCAAACTAGTTAATGACCGCGGCTAAATCAACTATATTATCCAAGGTAGGGAGCATATTAAGTCTTCCGTTGATAGCATTGATCAGGCTTTACCAGTTGATCATTTCGCCCTGGCTGGGCAGCCAATGCAGGTACACCCCCACCTGCTCGCAATATGGTATCGAAGCTTTGAAAAAGTATGGTCCAATAAAAGGATTGTGGCTTACCATCAAAAGAATTGCCCGCTGCAATCCTTGGGGTTCACATGGGCATGATCCGGTGCCATAGCTGTCACCAATCATTACCCAACGATTCTGCCATTTACAAAATTTCTGTACTATCTATACCTCCAACTAACTTCCAATAAAAAATCTCCCATATTTTCAATCGCAGCTTTTTACAAAATTAATTT
This sequence comes from Chitinophagales bacterium, assembly GCA_038215675.1. Classification (GTDB taxonomy): domain Bacteria; phylum Bacteroidota; class Bacteroidia; order Chitinophagales; family Chitinophagaceae; genus Ferruginibacter. The sequence continues at coordinate 2,943 of JBBQQP010000100.1, forward strand.
TGGCTTATTTAGCAGCCGCAAAGCGTTCTGCAATCTTAGTCCAGTTAACTGCATTCCAAAATGCAGCCAGATAGTCCGCACGCTTGTTCTGATACTTCAGGTAGTACGCATGTTCCCATACATCAACACCTAAAATGGGTGTTCCCTTTACCTCAGCAACATCCATTAAAGGATTGTCCTGATTAGGGGTTGAAGAAACCTCCAGCTTACCATCTTTAACATTGAGCCAGGCCCATCCGCTACCAAATCTTGTCATACCTGCTGCTGCAAATTTTTCTTTAAACCCATCCAAAGATCCGAATTCTGCTGTAATTGCATCAGCTAGTTCGCCAGACGGAACACCACCTGCATTTGGGGCAAGACTTTCCCAAAAAAAACTGTGATTCCAATGGCCACCACCATTGTTTCTAACTGCAGGGCTTATGGTTCCTGCTACAGCAACCAATTCTTCAATTGTTTTGCCTTCGTTTGGTGTTCCGGCAATGGCCTTGTTTAAATTGTCTACATAAGCCTGGTGATGTTTGCCATGGTGAATCTGCATGGTTAAAGTGTCGATATGAGGCTCCAATGCTTCATGTGCATAAGGCAGTGCCGGTAATGTAAATGCCATATTGTTTTTATTTATTGGTTGAAAATTAGATAAGAAATATATTACAAATTTAGTGGGGTTATCCGTAGTTGACAAATACAATGTTGTTTAGTTTTTTAAGATTTTTTTGTGAAATTCTGACATGGTAATTGTTGCATCGCTTTCCCCATTAAATAAATTCTATGCTAAAAATCATTAGTGCCATTTGCTGTTGTATTATTTCAGTCAATGGCTTCACCCAAATACCAACAGGCATTGACAGCACAAAATCGCATAATACCGGGCGTTATTTATCAACAAAAAATACGAAACCCGATCTAAACATATATCCCAATCCCGCAAAAAACAAAGTCACCCTGCAAGTAAAGCAATTTGACCCAGGTATGATAGCCGTAAGATTGATGGATATAAGAGGTAAGACAATTAAAGAAGACATCCGGTTGCTAACCAACGGCACGGAAGATATTATCATGTTTTTAATGTTGAAGGCTGGCATTTATTTTATAGAAGTTAGGCAGGCCGCCAAAGTAGTAAGAAAGAAACTGGCAATATTATAACACCATTTAGCTGTTTATGTCAATGAGTTGCCGTATCCTTTCTATCTTCTGGCCTTAAAAAAATCCTTTATCAACCGGGCGCATTCATCCTGTAACAACCCGCCAGATACCATCGTCTTTGGATGAAAAGGGGATTGCTCACCGGCAACTTTTTTGTACCCATTTTTTTCATCCTCTGCACCATACACCACCCTGCCTATTTTACTCCAATAAAGTGCACCACTGCACATTAAGCAAGGTTGAATCGTAACATACAAAACTGCCTCCGGCAAATACTTACTTCCCAAAAAATTAAATGCAGCAGTTAATGCAATGATCTCCGCATGTGCGGTGCTGTCCGTCAATCTTTCAACCTGGTTGTGGCCCCTTGCAATGACCCGCTCATTCATTACAATGATAGCTCCAACCGGGACCTCGTTTTCATCAAAAGCCCTTTGTGCTTCTTTTAAGGCCAGCCGCATATAATGCTCGTCTGTCATACAATTTGGTTTAACTAACTTGCTACAAAATTACTGTTATGGCTGATACGAATGAACTACAATCAATGCGTGACTATTTTGCCACCGGTGCTACCAAATCTCACCAGTTTAGAAATGATCAGCTATTGAAATTAAGGGCTGCTATTGTAGCACATGCAGATGCTTTGCAGGAAGCCTTATACAAAGATCTTAAGAAAAGTCCCGAAGAAAGCTGGGTAACCGAAACTGGTTTTTTACTATCCGAAATCAGCAATGCGATCAAGCATTTAAGTAGCTGGATGAAACCTGAAAGAGTAGGTACCAACCTACTCAACCTGCCATCTAAAAGTTATGTAATGACCGAACCATTGGGGGTTGTACTAATCATCAGCCCATGGAATTATCCTTTGCAACTTTTATTTACGCCGTTGGCAGGTGCGATTGCTGCCGGCAATTGTATTGTACTAAAACCATCAGAATTTGCACCCGCCACTTCAACTGTTATGAAGCAAATCATTGATGCTGTTTTTGAAAAACAGTACATTCAATTTGTAGAAGGCGATGGTGCTGTGGTGATTCCTGCCATGATGAACAACTTTGTGTTTGACCATGTCTTTTATACCGGCAGCACAGCGGTAGGAAAAATCATTTACCAGATGGCTGCCAGTAACCTGGTACCAGTAACGTTGGAGCTGGGTGGCAAAAGTCCATGTGTGGTAGAATCAGATGCCAATATAACGGTAGCTGCTAAACGCATTGCGATGACGAAATTTTCAAACGCCGGCCAGATGTGCGTTGCCCCGGATTATGTATTAGTGCATGTTTCAAAAAAAGAAGCTTTTGTAGATGCTTTTAAAGCGGCATTGTCCACCTTTTTTGGAGAAGATGCATCCTTAAGCGATGAGTATGGAAAAATAATCAACGAACGTCAGTTTGACCGCCTGAGCACCTACCTGCAACAAGGCAATATTCTTGCAGGAGGAAAAACAAACCGGGAGAAATTATATATTGAACCAACCATCATGGACCAGGTATCGCTATCAGCTGGCGTAATGACGGATGAGATATTTGGTCCCATACTGCCCATTCACAGCTTTGAAACAATGGCAGAAGCAAAGGCAATCATTGAACATCACAAAAACCCACTGGCATTTTACGTTTTCACCTCCAGCAGTACCAAAGAAGACGCATGGTTAAACGCAGTTGCTTTTGGTGGTGGATGTGTAAACAACGCTGCCCTGCATTTAACCAATCACAACTTACCATTTGGCGGCAGGGGTTTTAGCGGTAGTGGCAACTACCATGGCAAATTTTCGTACGACACATTTAGCCATAAAAAAGCAGTCATGAAAAGTCCAACCTGGTTTGACCCGGCTGCCAAATATCCACCGTATAAGGGTAAATTAAAATTGTTCAAATGGCTGATTAAATAGCTTCCCGAAAACCCGTTAAAATATATCAGTTTGCAAAGGTTATGCTATTAAAGAAAAAATATCCGGGGATCGCAAAGACCTTTCTGGTATTGCTGGTGCTAATCACCAGCTTTTCAACCTATGTTATCATCGCTAACAGAAACTATAAAAATATGACCGCCAAACAAAAAATTTTAAAGTCCGTTTACCCCATCATGATGTGGTTCACCAAATCTGCGGGAATAAATAATACATCCCGATCAAATAATGAGGTGGTGCCTGTAATGCCAATATATGAATTAAAAAGCCAGCTAACCGACGGTACACAACTAGACTTAAATGTGTACAAAGGCAAAAAACTATTACTGGTGAATACGGCATCTGATTGTGGCTACACCGGACAGTATGATGGCCTTGAAAAGCTTTACCAAACCTATAAAGATAAATTAGTTGTAATAGGCTTTCCTGCCAATGATTTTAAAGAACAGGAAGCCGGAACAGATGAGACCATTGCAGCTTTTTGCAAAATAAACTATGGTGTTACTTTCCCTTTAATGAAAAAAAGTAGTGTAAAAAAGGGCCCTTACCAAAACGAACTATTCCAGTGGCTTAGTAGTAAACAAAAAAATGGTTGGAATGAGCAGGCGCCCAGCTGGAACTTCTGCAAATACCTGGTGGATGAGCAAGGAAAATTGATAAACTATTTCGCATCCTCTGTAAACCCTCTAAGTGAGGAAGTAAAAAAAGCGATTGAAGATTAGTGACCAAGTATGAGCATTGCCTTAAATTGTTAATATTAATTTAATAGGTTAAAAATAAAAATACTACATTAGAATTTGAAATAAGAAATTGCCACAAGCTCATATCAATGCGCTACCGGCAACTTAAAAGAACCTAATAAAATCATTCTCAATCAAATCAGCTGTGCTGGGGCTAAAGCTATGTTATGGAGAACTTGTTCAATTTAAAGGATTGCGAAAAAATTATACAAAGACTTAATTCCATCACCCCGCTCTCGGATAGATCGTGGGGAAAAATGGATGTTAACCAGATGGTAGTACACCTAAAAGACCAATTAGACATTGCACTAGGAATTAAATTAGCGAAAGCACAGGGACCACTTATACTGAGAACAATGCTGGGGAGATTTTTCGTGCTTTACGTTTTTACATGGAGAAAAGGAAAGGAACTAACACCAAAGGAAATGGATGCGTCTTTAAACGGGATAATTATTACCGATTTTGAAAGCGATAAAGATCTTTTGCTAATCCGAATAAATGAATTTACGATGGCCGCCAGTTTCTCTCCGCATCCCTTTTTTGGCAAAATAAGTAATAAAGACTGGGGACGCCTGGCATGGAAACATATAAATCATCATTTGTTACAATTCGGCGCTTAACTCAATCAATGCATGCTTACTAAAAATGATATTGAAAAATATTTCAACGCAGAAAAAAACGAAAGTCTGCTATTTATCATGATGGGTATCTCGGCTATTGTACTTGCACTTGTGTTCATCTTTTATCTTAAATCAAACTGGCACAAAGGTGCTGCCATTCCTTTTTTAATAGTGGGCTTTATGCACCTGGTGGTAGGTACCATCATATTCAAAAGAAGCGACAAAGACAGGATCAGGATAACCTACGCATATGATTTGAACCCCGGAGATATTAAAACCAAAGAAATACCCCGCATGGAACTGGTAAATAAAAACTTTGTTATCTACCGCTATACCGGAATCATTTTGCTACTGGCGGGATTAGGGTTGCATTTTTTCTTCAAGAACAATCCAGATAAAGGCTTTTGGATTGGTTTGGGCGTTGCACTGGCAATTGAAGCTGCGGTTAGTTTGGGTGCCGACTATTTTGCCGAAAAAAGAGCAACTGCTTATACCATTCAGCTAAAGGAATTTGTAAAACAAAAATAATCCCGCAAGAAATTTACGAACTGCCGAACCATATCCGGGCTTTTGAAACATTGAATGAAGGCTCGTTTTCATCAGATTAAGCATCCTGATTTTAGCCCCAGAAATACCCGAGATATTTCGAATCTTTGTTGAAAAATGGAATAAAATGAAACAACCATTCAACTTTTTTCTGCAAAACAATTTCCTGCCTTTTTTCTTTGGAATGAAAGAGTTTCTTTAATAACTCATCTCATCCAATTATACTTTTCCTTCAAAAATCCAGAAAACAAAAGTGGTGTATAAAGCAACCAATGATAATACCCGTTTCAAAAAAACGCCTTTGCAGGATTACCAATATCAAGCCTAACCCAATGCTCATGGGTGGCTAGATATAATGGAAGGCGATGGTGAAGGCAAACTGCACCCGTGCTAATATTTCTGTGTCCATAAAAAAACTTTAGTCAAAAAAATGCTAACAAATAAATTGTTCGCATTCGTTTGTTTTCGATATCGTTTTCATGATTCTTCAAATAATGAATTGATTCATGAAAAGTGAATTTACTACACCGATGTAATAAACCCGAATAAAAACTTCCGCTTTAATACGACCGCATTTAACTTTATACCCACGATTAACCGTTCAAACAACCAGTTTCCTGGAAAAGTTTAATCTACAATGTCAATCTGTACCCGCTTATCGTGGATTTTTGATTTACGTTTTTCAATTTGTTTAATGATGGCATCCGAAGCCAGTGCGATGGCTTCTTCAAAAGTAGTACACTGTGCACTTGCCAGCAAATCGTTACCAGGTATCACAAGCCGGATATCACAAATTTTGTTATCGTTGGTGGCCGATTTTTCAGATTTCAAACAAACCTCGCTGGTAATAATGTTATCAAAGTGGAGACTTATTTTAGCAGTTTTTTCTTTTACAAATGCGGTTAAATCCTCGCTAGCAGTGAAACCAATGGACTGAATGTTTGTCTTCATAATTTTAAAAATTTTTAGATGAAATACAATTTTTTTATAACACAAAGGTACAGGGAATAACCTGCTTTTATTTTGCAAAAGGCTTAATTAGTTGTAAAATCCTCAAATGTTTTTAGAAAAAAGCGTACTGTATTTCATTGTTAAATTGATAAGAAAATACAGCTATTGAAGTAAGTATAACTGAAAAAAACGTACCGGTCCACCAACAATGCTGCATTGAAAATACGGGTAAACCAACCTTGGGTTCCTTTACATTTTTTTAATAACAAGTAAGAGCAGATGGCTTCAATTTAGTGTGTATGGTAATCTCTATAAAACTATAGGTCATTTTCTTTATTACCATTTTGAATAGAGACTACAATCTGCCCTATTCAACGCACCTGCGGCGAATGCCATATTAGCAAATAACAAAAGGGAGTTTCATAAAATGAAACTCCCTTTTTGATTATCTTATATTTCACTGCTTCAAGCAGAATTGGCATAATGCCTAATGTCGTTGTACATCTTGTTGGACTTGCTTCTTGACTTTATTTTATTTTTTTTCTTCTTAATAATATCCCGCAACAGATCTACAAATTTATCCTGAAATGGATGGCGGCTGCAATAAGGCATTATATCATCGCCAATAATTTTTTGGGCATCATTTTCAAAGACCCGGTTTCCATTGTGGGTGTGAATCTGAACGCTTAAACAGTATTTGGCACCACCCTCCTCAATTGATAATACGAGTGCCTTTACAGTAGCGAGTTCCTCTATTCCTGGCAAGCTGACGGAAAAATTCAAATCGGGATTTTCTGCCTTAACCTGTTCCATAAGTTTATCCCGCAACTCCGCCATATCATTTTTAATATCTTCAATAATATTTTCAATTTTCATAGTCAGGTATTAATTTTTCATGGTAGTTGCCAATCTTTTATTCCTAATAATCTAATACCAAAAAAATGGTGCTGACCTTTTTTTGCCAGA
>JBBQQP010000101.1:0-9803 GCA_038215675.1 Chitinophagales bacterium
AACAGCATCCGTACTTAAATGCGTAGTGTAAATTTTTTTATAATGCTTTCTGAGTTCTTCAAAACAAGCAGCGGCATCGGTAAACTGATGGATGGTTAACCACTTTGCGGCGCTTGAAGAACTTTTCGCACTCCAGTTACGATGTGGGGGAATCTTATTATTCAGGATATAAATATCCTGGATGCCAACCGCATCGCAGGTACGCATAACCGCAGATATATTATGCGGATCAAAAACGTTTTCCAATACTACAGTCAGGTCGGGCTGCCGCCTCATTAATACATCGGTTAGCCGCTTATTTCTTTCTGGAGTCATAATAAATAAATAAGCGGCAAAAATAAGTAATTTACCCTGATCGTCTGAAGGGTAATGAAGGGCAAAAATATTAACTTGTATGCAGTCAATCAATTGATATCCTACCAAGCGATGACAGTTTTAAAGTACCTTCAGTAGTGAATGCTTAATTTTAAATGCCAATCATCCTTTATTCCGGTTGAAACAATTATTTTACAGCATCGAAATAAAAAAAATGAGAACAAGTTTAAAGAAAGACGAAAAAATTTTGCTGATAACACGACAGCATTGGATCCGGCTGGCGCTGCCAATTTTTGTTTGGATCATCGCTGCCACACTTTTAATTTGGCTGGCCGATGTAACCGGCTTTGTGATTACGTTGGTTGCTGCAGCTTATCCTATTTTTGAATACCTCAATTATAAAAGCAATTTATGGTGTGTAACCAATTTAAGAGTTGTGGATGAAAGTGGTTTTTTCGGACGTTACTCTAAAGAAAGTCCGTTGGATAAAATTAATAATGTGGAATATGATCAAAGTATCTGGGGCAGAATTTTTGGCTATGGTAATGTAGATATACAAACCGCTGCCGAAATGGGTGAAACAACTTACGAACTGATTCATCACCCTAAATTATTAAAAGACACCATTACCCATGCACAGGAGGAATACAAAAAATATCAATTGACCAATCAGGCTACACTACTGGCAAAGGCCATTTCAGCCAGTCATACGATTGCGACGCCCAGCCAGCAAATGATTGCAGATGAATTGCATAAACTATTTGAGTTATTGCAGAAAGGTGCCATTACCCAGGATGAATATGCGGCGCAAAAAAGAAAGCTGATGTAAATATTTTGTAACCACCTGCACCACTCACTGGTAAGCGTTAGCTGTCTTTTTTCAGGAAATTCTTTTTACTGTTTATAACTTACGGAGATGACATATTTTGTTTTCGATAACCCCTTCCTTGGTTGAACCATTGCATTTTATATTCAACCCGTTGGCGTTGTCGAAAAATTTGATGCGTAACCATGGGTTTCACTCACGGCTACTCAAATTCAAGATGCTGATTTAGTTTGCGAATTTCACCAGTTTCTACTTCTTTTTAATGATATAGTTAAAGATTTTTGAAATTTGCAAATTTCAAAATTAACCGGACCTTTCAACTACAACGGTTTTTCATATTCGCCGTCCAGAATATTTTGTAGACACTTTATTTCTATTGAACTTTTTTCTGATGCCTGCTGATTAGCACATCCTGTATTTCACTGAGCGTATGCCCTTTCGCCTGCAACAATATCAGGTAATGGAACATCAGATCGGCAGCTTCATTTTTAAATAAATCTGCATCATTATCCTTTGCTTCAATCACCAATTCCACTGCCTCCTCTCCTACTTTTTGCGCAATCTTATTGATCCCTTTTTCAAAAAGCGAACTGGTGTATGATTTATCCGAAGGGTTATTTTTCCTGTCTTTAATGATCGCCTCCAGTTGAAACAAAAAATTATCATTTGTATTTTTTTCTGCCCAGCAGGTATCTGCTCCGGTATGACAAACCGGGCCTACGGGATAAACTTTTATCAACAGCGTATCATTGTCACAATCTGATTTGATATCTTTTAGCATTAAAAAATTACCACTCTCCTCTCCCTTTGTCCATAACCTGTTTTTGCTTCGGCTAAAGAAAGTTACTTTTTCTAGCTCCTGCGTTTTAGCCAATGCTGCTTCATTCATAAAACCCAGCATCAATACTTTTCCGGTAACTTCATCCTGTATGATGGCTGGTACCAACCCGTCTGCATATTTCTCAAAATCAACTTTCATTGTCTGTATTTTTTTCTGTTGGTAAATTCTTATTTTTCAATTGTTCAATAAATTTCTCCTGCTTTCTTTCCAGCCGTTTCGTTCTTTTATCGTTCCGGATGGCCTGTCTGTTTCGTATATATAGGCAAATACAATCATTGATACAATGGCCGCAACCGGAATAAATGGAATGTTTATTTTTATAACCTTACCATAATCTCCTGTTCTGCTAAATATTTTTTCAATGCAGGAATTTCTATTTCCTTGTAGTGAAAAATACTGGCTGCCAATGCCGCATCCGCATGAGCATTTTCAAATACGTCTTTAAAATGCTCCATGTTACCAGCGCCACCCGAGGCAATAACAGGAACGGGTAACGTATTGGAAAGCGTTGCAGTAATATCCAATGCAAAACCATTCCTGGTTCCATCATTGTTCATGGAGGTGAGTAATATTTCGCCTGCTCCCAGATCTACTGCCTGTCTGGCCCAGTTGATTGTTTTAACATCCGTTTTTGTTCGTCCTCCATTGAGGTAAACATACCACTCGCCGTCATCTTCCTTTTTAGTATCAATGGCCAATACCACACACTGGCTGCCAAATTCGCTGCTTAATTGTTTTATTAAATCCGGATTTTTAAATGCAGCACTATTGACAGAAACTTTATCAGCGCCATTTTGCAGCAGCAATGCCACATCTTCCACCGAGCTGATGCCACCACCAACGGTAAAGGGAATATTGATATTGGCAGCAATGCGCTTTACCAATTCAACCAGGGTTTTTCTTTTTTCAATAGTGGCGGTGATGTCTAAAAAAACCAATTCATCCGCTCCTTTCTGCGAGTATATAATGGCCAGTTCCACCGGGTCGCCGGCATCCCGTATGTCTTCAAAGTTGATACCTTTTACTGTTCTGCCATCTCTTATATCCAAACAAGGAATGATTCGTTTTGTAAGACCACGTACCCCCACATGCGCTACTGGATATTGGTTGTTATCGGCAATATTTATTGTTGTTGTATTCATTTTAAATAAACGCTTGAATGCTAAAAATCAATTAAAATATTTATAGGCTTCAGATGTTTCTTTCATAGGATTCAGTGGCACCAATCCTTCGTAAATTGCTTTGCCAATGATGGCTCCCTTGCAACCGATGTCATTTAAAGACCACACATCTGCGACGTTGCTTACTCCACCGCTTGCTATTAAATTTACTTCCGGATGGTCTTCTATTATTCTTTTATACAGCTCAACAGAAGGACCTTCCATTGCGCCATCTTTTGAAATATCGGTACAAAAAATATTCGTTACACCCAGACTCAACATCTTTCCTATAAAATCAAAAATATTGATGCCGCCATCTTCCAGCCAACCACTGATTTTTATATTACCATCCAGTACATCCGCACCAATTAAAAATTTATTGGTACCAAATTCCATCAGCCATTCCTCCAGCAGCTCCGGATGTTTTACAGCAAGACTGCCAATGGTAACCATGGCCGCACCTGCATCAAATATATTGCTTACATCGGTGATTGTTTTTACGCCGCCGCCAAAATCAATTACTAAACCAGTTGCAGCAGACACTTCTTCCAACACTTTCAAATTAACAATACTGCCTGCCTTTGCGCCATCCAAATCTACAATGTGCAAACGCTCAATACCGGCGGCTTCAAATTGCTTTGCTACTTCAACCGGGTTATCATTGTAAATTATTTTTTGATTGTAATCGCCCCTGGTAAGGCGAACACATTTACCATTAATGATGTCGATGGCCGGAATGATGATCATGGTAGATTGATAAAGTTTTTTAAAATTGTTTCTCCAATTGTACCGGATTTTTCCGGGTGAAATTGTACGGCATAAAAATTATCTTTTTCCAAAGCTGCACTGTAGGGAAGGATATAATCGGTGGTTGCAATGGTCTCCGCTCCGAGGGCAGCGTAGTAACTGTGTACGGTGTAAACAAATGCATTGTCATTTAAACCATCAAATAAAACTGACTTGTAATTGTACACATTATTCCAGCCTATCTGCGGAATTTTCTCCTGCGTTGATGAAGTTGGAAAAAGTTTTACCTCCTCATCAAATATGCCGAGGCAATTGGTATCACCTTCATCAGAATGTTTGCACATTAACTGAAGACCAAGGCAAATGCCCAATACTGGTTGTTTTAAAGAAATGATTACTTTATCCAGTTCTCTTTCCTTTAAATATTGCATGGCCGGTGCCGCATGTCCTACACCGGGGAAAATAACTTTATCCGCCGAATGAATTAAAGCCACATCATCTGTAACCACCGATTCTACGCCAAGCCGCTGCAAAGCGTATTGAACACTTTGAACATTGCCTGCATTGTATTTGATTATTGCAATCATATTTAATTAGCTACTAATCCCCAGAAGGGGAGTTAAAGCACCCCCTTGGTACTTGGTAAAGAATTGTTGTTGATATCCTTTTTTACTGCCATTTTTATTGCCTTTGCAAATGCTTTAAAAATGGATTCAATTTTATGATGTTCATTGTCGCCTTCTGCCTTAATATTCAGGTTACATTTAGCTGCATCGCTGAAAGATTTGAAGAAATGGAAAAACATTTCGGTGGGCATTTCACCAATTTTTTCCCGCTTAAATTCTGCCTCCCATTCAATCCAGGCTCTGCCACCAAAGTCAATGGCTACCTGCGCCAGGCAATCGTCCATTGGCAATAAAAATCCATAGCGTTCTATTCCTCTTTTATCTCCCAATGCTTTTGCAATGGCTTCGCCCAGTGCTATACCGGTGTCTTCAATACTGTGGTGTTCATCAATGTGCAAATCACCACTGCATTCGATGTTCAGATCAAGGTTTCCATGACGTGCCAACTGATCGAGCATGTGGTCAAAGAAAGGCAATCCTGTTTTTATAGTTGCCTTGCCCGTTCCATCCAGATTTACTTCGATTGTTATTTTGGTTTCATTGGTATTTCGCTCGTGAATTACGATGCGTTGTGGCAGTTTTAAATACTCATAAATGGCTTTCCAATCCGGTAATTCTAATACGATTACTTCTTTTCTCAACTCATCAATCGTACTATTGATTTCTGTTGCGCCCAAATCAGGATCGTTGTTAAGCCAAAAGCCCTTGCAGCCTAAATTTTTTGCCAGTTGCATATCCGTAATCCGATCGCCGATTACAAATGATTTTGTAAGATCGTACGCAGGCGTATTTAAATATTTAGTCAGCATGCCTGTTCCGGGCTTTCGGGTAGGTGCGTTGTCTTTGGGAAAGGTTCTGTCTATATAAACTTCCGCAAAATGAATATCTTCATTAGCCAGGCTTTTCAATACGAAATTATGAACGGGCCAGAACGATTCTTCTGGAAATATAGCTGTTCCCATACCATCCTGGTTGGTTACCATCACCAACTCGTAATCAAGTTCAGTAGCTATTTTACGCAGGTATTCAAATACATCCGGATAGAACTCCAGTTTATCAAAAGTGTCGAGTTGATAAGTAGGTGGTGCTTCTTTTATCAACACCCCATCACGGTCAATGAATAATACTTTTTTCATTTATTGTTTTGTAGGTTTTTTAATGGGCTTTACTGATACAGGTTTTTTAATTCCCCTGGCAGCTCTTACCTCTGCGGGTGTTACAGCACTCGCTTTATTTCCAAAACTATTTCTTACATAAGTCAGTACATCTGCTATTTGCTGGTCATTTAATAAATCACCTTGTGGTGGCATCGGATTGTGAAAATTATCGCCGTCGATTTCAATCTCTCCACCCTGCAGGCCATTCAGCACAATTTTACTCAGTGCTCTTTTGTCTCCCAATACCCATTTGGTTTTTACCAGTGTAGGATTCATTCTTTGTACACCTTCTCCATCTGCCTGGTGACAGGCGATACAAGTTATTTCGTACACTTTCTTACCTCTTTCCATCGATGCTTTGAGGGATGGCTGGGCTGATAATTTAGATAAACTCAAGACTATAAAAGATACAATTCCTGCCGCAATAATTTTCTTCATATGAAAACGCTTGTTTGATTAAAGTTTAATTGGGATGCATTTGAAAACCTTTAGTAGAAATAGCGGGCTCAATGTTGGAATATGATTGCTGATGCTACCCTTGCTACCTATTTACCCTTGTAATCAATTTTCCAAACGGTACCATTGTTGTCTTCAGACACATACAATGATCCATCGGGTGCCTGGGCCAATCCACATGGACGGTACTTTGCCCGGTTAATATTTGCACCGGCAAAACCATCTGCAAACACTTCCCAATCGCCGGAAGGCAAGCCATTTTTAAAAGGTACAAATACCACAAAGTATCCTGCCTGTGGCTCGGGTGTGCGGTTCCAGGAACCATGAAAAGCGATGAAAGCGCCATTGCGATACTTTGCAGGGAATTTATTTCCGGTGTAAAACAACAGTCCATTTGGTGCAAGGTGACCGGGGAACTGCAGAATCGATTGCTCCTTACCTGCACAGCTACCCGCCTTGGTCCGGTCTCCACCGTATTCGGGATTTAATAATTTTTGCTTTTTATCATTATCGAAATAGCAATAGGGAAAACCGCAATCAGCTCCCTTTTTTACCCGGAACATTTCTTCAGCGGGATTCGTAGCGCCGGCCTTTGCATCAAACAATTCCGGATAAAACTGGAACAACATATCCCGTCCATGTTGCATTACATAAAGGTCATTGGCATCGGTATTCCAATCGAGCCCTACCACATTGCGCAAACCGGTTGCATATCGTACACCTTGTGCATAAGACTGGTTTAACTGATCTGCCTTGAATTGCCAGATGCCCCCTGCAGTTTCCAAAAGCGGGCAAGGATCTTGTCCCGGCGAACCTTTTGTTCTGTCCTGCTCCTGGCAGACATTGGATGGGCAACCAATATTTACATAAATATTTCCTGCATTGTCCAACGTGATCGATTTGGAATTGTGCTGTCCTTTATCAACCAGTCCGGTTATAATTTTTTGTTCAGATGCTTCATCCACCTTGCCCTCTTTTTCATTGATTTTATAACGGTATACTTCCTTATTGGACGATGCATAGAGATAACCATTTTTTATGGCGATGCCAGTACCCACATAATTTCCAAAACCTGTTATTTCATCTGCAACACCATCTTTATCACTGTCGTGTAAACGGTAGATTCCTTTGCCATCTTTTAATTTCTCCAGCTTTACAAATACATCACCATTGGCTGCGATGGCAATGTGCCGGGCCCTCCCTAAATCGGTTACTACCTTAGCTGCATTGAAACCTGCAGGCAAAACCAGGCTGGAATCAGATAAAGGGATTGCTTTACCGATTTTAGAAGAATCATTGCTGCTAGCCGTAAACGCCAGTAAAAGCAACCCACAAAAAAGAACCGTAAAAAATTTGAGCTTATGCATATCTGGATTGTTTTAAAAATTTATACTACTGCTGACATTAGAATAAAATGAGTGTCAAATTTTGAAATGTTGCGGATAAATCTCAAGATTCATCATTCATCCTGCATCATTCATCCCTCATCCCCTTAATCTTCAATACTCGCATTGTCATACACTTTTCCGCGTTCTGTCTTAATGGTTCTGGCCGGAAATTTTTTTATCACCATATAATCATGCGTTGCCATTACTATTGCCGTACCGTAATCTTTGGATATATGAAAAAGCAACTGCATTATTTCGTCGCTTGTTTGGGGATCAAGGTTTCCGGTAGGTTCATCAGCCAATATTAACCGGGGAGAATTTAATAGGGCTCTTGCCACATCAATCCGTTGCTGCTCACCACCGCTCAATTCAAACGGCATTTTAAAACCCTTTGTTTTCAGACCTACTTTATCCAGTACATCCGAAACTTTTTCATCCATCAGTTTTTCATCTTTCCAGCCGGTTGCCTTCAAAACAAACTTTAAATTATCATTTACATTCCGGTCGGTCAACAATTGAAAGTCCTGAAAAACCACGCCCAGGCTGCGTCTTAGAAATGGCACTTTTTTCCAATCGAGCTCTTTTAAATTGTACCCCAACACTTCGCCCTCTCCTTCTTTCAGCGTTAAATCTCCATACAAAGTTTTTAACAAACTGCTTTTACCCGTTCCGGTTTTACCCACCAGGTAAACAAATTCCCCCTTTTCAACAGAAATATTTACATCGCTTAAAATGAGACTGTTTCCCTGGTAAATGTTTACATTCTTCAATTCTATTATTGCCTGAGACATATATTGGTTTTGTGTTTATTATTTGATTTTTAAGAAACCGGCATTTATTTTTCATGCGGAACCCGATTTATTATCGGACTTCAATTGCATAGCCTTTTACATCTTTGTTTTACCCAATTAAAATTTTATTCCTGGTAAGGGCACCGCAAATATAATCATCTTAACGCCAACCATTCTTTTCCAATTTAGGAAGATCCAGTGCTATTAAATATCCAAAAAACGCTTGTTTAATTTTTTCTCAATCCTGCAAATTTAATCCAATGACATCCCCTGATTAAAATTAATTTCAACCTCCAAATGTTAAAAATGCTAATAACTAAAAAAATAGTTGTAAAACTAAATTCTTAGTTATAGATTTGTTTCATCAAAAATAATAACATGAAAGTATTGACCAAAGCTGAGGAACAAATCATGCAGGTGATCTGGAAATTAGATAAAGCATTTCTAAAAGAAATTATTGACGAGCTACCCAACCCAAAACCACACAACAACACGGTAGCGACCATTATAAAAATTTTGACTGAAAAAGAATTTGTAGGGCTTGAAGTATTTGGCCGTATGCACCAATATTATCCGCTTGTAAGTAAAGATGCCTACAGCAAAACCACCATGAAGAGTTTTGTAAAAGGGTATTTTGAAGGCAACTTTAGCAATGCGGTTTCCTTTATGGTAAAGGAAAACAATCTGAGCATTGATGATCTGGAGTTGCTGTTAAAACAATTGAAGAAAACTAAATAATGTGCAAAATAATGTGCTGATTGGCTAATGTGATAATTTGCTAATTAAAGACAGAAGAGTCAGAAACACTCATCATTCATAACTCATCATTAATCGCTCATAACTCATTTCCCATGCTACCATTCGCCATCTATCTCCTTAAAGTAACGATTTGCTCCGGCATTTTATTTGGCTATTACTGGCTAATTCTTCGGAACAAAATATTTCACCAATACAACCGGTTTTATTTATTGGCCATTGTGGTATTATCGTTTGCCTTTCCGGTTATTCAGGTGAATATTTGGCATGCGGCCAATGCACCTACGCCACAAGCCATTCAACTATTGCAGGTGGTAAACAGCAGCAATGAATATTTGGATGAAATTATTATAACATCAAAATCAAACAATATCTCGACCGAGCAAGGCGTGGTGCTTCTCTATTCCTTTATCACACTTTCTTTTTTAGTTGTATTTATTCAAACGATTTTCAGGATCCGTACCCTATTTAAAAAGCACCGGCACAGCCTGGTAGAGAATGTTTATTTTGTGAACACTACTGCTAAAGGAACTCCCTTTTCATTTTTACAATATATATTTTGGAACGATCACATTGATCCGGAAAGCACCACCGGACGCCAGATATTTAAACATGAACTGGCGCATGTGCAGCAAAAACACAGCTATGATAAACTCTTCATCAACGCCACGCTGATCGTTTGCTGGTGCAATCCTTTCTTTTGGCTAATAAGAAAGGAACTAAATATGATACATGAATTT
>JBBQQP010000102.1:0-9704 GCA_038215675.1 Chitinophagales bacterium
CCTTCCGGAGAGTATTCCCTTAAAGCTTTGTGTCTGGTAATTTATAGAGGCAATTTCCTTTAAAATTCGGTCTGCAATCTGGTACAATTCCCTTCCAAAGTCGGTAACGTATAATTTTCTTCCTACGATCTCGGTTAAGGCTATATCAAACTGGCCCTGCAAATTTTTGATTTGTATGGATACGGCAGGCTGTGTCATGTGCAGTTCTTCTGATGCCTTGGTAATGCTCTGGTTCTCTACCACTATCATAAAAACCTTCAGTTGCTGCAATGTGAAATTCATAAAAATATTTAATGGTTTATATAATAAAGATAAATGAAACTAAATAAACAAAGCCGTGCAATTTTGCGGTATAAAAATAAAAATAATGATAAAAATTACAGTTGCAAAGGGAGATGGCATAGGTCCTGAAATTATGGATGCCACATTAAAAATTATTCTGGCAGCAGGCGCTGAAATTGAAGTGGAAGAGATTGAAGTGGGAGAGAAAGTTTACCTGGCAGGCAACCTTGCCGGTATTGCCAAAGAATCCTGGGATATAATAAGAAGGAATAAAATTTTTCTAAAAGCGCCCATTACGACGCCACAGGGTGGAGGATATAAAAGTTTGAACGTAACTACCCGTAAATTTTTAGGTTTATATTCCAATGTACGCCCTTGTATGAGTCTTCACCCTTTTGTAAAAACGAAGCATCCTCAAATGGACATCGTAATCATAAGGGAAAATGAAGAAGACTTGTATGCAGGCATAGAGCACCAGCAAACAGATGAAGTAGTACAGTGTTTAAAATTAATAAGCCGCCCCGGCTGCGAAAAAATAGTACGGTACGCTTTTGAATATGCTAAACAGTACGGTCGTAAAAAAGTAACCTGCTTCACAAAGGATAATATTATGAAACAAACAGATGGTTTGTTTCACCAGGTATTTGATGAGATTGCAAAGGAATATCCTGAAATTCAAAATGAACATTGGATTATAGATATAGGCGCCGCAAAAATGGCTGATACGCCGGAAATTTTTGATGTGATTGTGATGCCGAATTTGTACGGCGATATATTGTCGGATGTAGCTGCGCAAATTACCGGCTCGGTTGGGTTGGCTGGTTCTGCTAATATTGGTGAGCAGTGCGCTATGTTTGAAGCAATACATGGATCGGCACCAAGGGTAGCAAATCAAAACAGGGCAAACCCCTCAGGCCTGCTGCAAGGCGCCGTAATGATGCTGAACCATATTGGCCAGGGAACAATAGCAGAAAAAGTACAAAATGCATGGTTGAAAACCGTCGAAGACGGCATACATACCTATGATATTTACAAGGAAGGAACCAGTAAACAAAAAGTAGGCACCAAAGAATTTGCTGAAGCGGTAATTAACAACCTGGAACAACAGCCTTCAATTTTAAAAGCAGTTCGGTTTGATAAAAATTCGGCACTGGTACTTCCTAAATATGAAAGAAAAGAATCAAAGCATAAAGAACTGGTTGGTGTAGATGTTTTTGTACATTGGAAAGGAACAAACCCAGATGAACTGGCGCAAATCATCGGGGAATTAAATAGTAAAGATGCGGAACTCATTATGATTACCAACCGCGGTATCAAAGTTTGGCCAGAGGGTTTTGAAGAAACCTTTTGCACCGACCACTGGCGTTGTCGTTTCAAACCAGTGAATGAAACTATTTTTGATAAGAGCCATATTGTAGAACTATTGGGTAAAGCAATTGAAAAAAATATTGATACCATTAAAACAGAAAATCTTTATTCATTTGATGGCAAGCCGGCCTTTTCATTGGGCCAGGGGCAGTAAAGAATACTAAAACCAATAATATGAATATACAATTGATACAAGGTCAATTCAGCACGAAAGATGCCGTTGACATCATCACACAAATGGTGAACGTGAAAATAAAATATCATGAAAGCAAGATTAACAATGCACACAATGAGGAAGATATAAAAATGAGGGAGCAAAGAATTAAGCAACTACAGCAAAACCTCCATGAAAGCAGAAGCCATATAGAAAACCAGGGGGGAATGATTACCATCACCAGTGAACTTTCTTTTAACTAAGTTGAAGGAAAAAGAACATTTAATGTAATGGAAGGAAGATTTACTTCATCCAATGCAGGGATGGTTTTAGCGGCGCTGATCAGCAGTAAAATTAGGTACCACTTTGGAAAATCATTCAGTAAGAAAGGTTAGTTAAACACGTTGCCTGTTCCGAAAGGCGCATAATTGCTGGATGGATCGTAAAGGTTTCATAAAAAATATTTTTAATTCTGTGGAGCAGATTGGGATTAATGTAAATGTTGATTTTACCAGTTAACCCATTCTTTTTTGCAGTTTGAAAATGGAATAGTAAATGATAGAAGCTACGAATTTATTTCACAATCGCAGGGCCTTACTCGTTACTAAACACAACAAGGAAATAGTAATTGCACCATTGTTAAAAGACGGCTTTGGATTAGAGATTGAACTAGCCACAAAAGTAGATACGGATCAGTTCGGTACATTTAGCGGAGATATTGAAAGACCCGATACACAATACAATACTGCAAAATTAAAAATTTTAAAAGCCTTTGAATTGTATCCTGAAGCAGAGATTGCCATAGCGAGCGAAGGAGCTTTTAATCCCCATCCGGATTGCCCTTTTATTCCTTTAAACACAGAGGTGGTGTTACTCATTGATAAAAAAAACCAGTTAGAAATTTCCGGAAGGTATTTGTCACTTGCAGCAAGTATTAGAGAAGGAACGGTGTCATCTATCCGGGAGGCCCTGGATTTAGCCAAAATAATAGGTTTTCCGGAATATGGTGTAGTACTGAAAGCGGGAAAAAACGAAAACAACAAACCTTACATTTTTAAGGATGCCACAACAACATCCGGCCTGGTAGCAGCCTTAGTTTATTATTTTGATATTTCTCCCAATGGAAAAATTGAAATGCAAACAGATATGAGGGCGCATCGTAATCCATTTCGCATGGAAAATATAAGGCTGGCAACACTTGAGCTTATTAAAACAATACAATCTGTATGCCCGCTATGTAATACCCCGGGCTTTGATGTGAAAGAAGTGATCAAAGGGCTTCCCTGTAGCATGTGCAATGCCCCAACCAGAAGTACCTTATCCTACCTCTATGAATGTAAAAAATGTAGCAATCGGGAAGAAAAATTCTATCCGAATGGTAAACAACAGGAAGACCCCGGTTCGTGTGACCGGTGCAACCCCTAAATTGTTATGACGTTGTATAAAACTGAAATTGGAACCGATATTCAAAAAGCTGTTGATCTGCTGATGCAAGGTGAGTTGGTAGCAATACCTACAGAAACGGTTTATGGCCTGGCGGGTAATGCATTCAGTTCTACGGCGGTAAAAAAAATATTTGAAGTTAAAAACAGGCCATTCACCAATCCACTGATTGTTCATATTAGCAGTGTAGATCAATTATCTTCTATTGTAAAAAAAGTCCCTCAAATTGCTCTTCAGTTACTACAAGCTTTTAGTCCCGGCCCATTGACATTGATACTCCCTAAAAAAGAGATGATCCCCGATTTTGTAACGGCTCATTCATCGCAGGTTGCAGTTCGCATTCCCAATCATAGCGTGTGTCTTGAACTGCTAAACAAGCTTCCATTTCCATTAGCTGCTCCCAGCGCCAATAAGTTTACCAGCATAAGCCCAACCAATCCAAATCATGTAATGAACCAATTGTCAGGTGACATTCCGTACATTTTAGATGGTGGTTTTTGCAATAAAGGAATTGAATCTACCATTGTAGGTTTTGAAAATGACACCATGCTGGTATATCGTTTAGGCGCAATAACGATTGAGCAATTGCAGGAAATTCATCCAAACATCAAACGGGTAAATGGGGATAGTGTAATACAAAGTCCGGGAATGATGAAATATCACTATGCTCCTAAGACGCCGCTATTGCTAACAGACAATGTAGCCGACTCTATGCAATCTTATAATACTCAGAAAATTGCCGTACTATATTTCAGACAGCCTGCTGTAGAATGTGGTGCTGCTTTTAAACAGGTACTTAGTATAAATGGTAGCCTCCCGGAGGCCGCCGCCAATTTATATAAAGCCTTATATGAACTTGATAAACAAAAACCTGATATTATCATCGCTGAAAGGTTACCAGACATTGGTTTAGGGCTATCTATCAATGACCGTTTAAAAAGAGCCACTACAAAATGAGCCAACAACCATTACTGATAAGAGGCGCATCGATCGTAAATGAGGGCAACACTTTTATTGCCGATGTATTGATTGAAGATGGAACCATTGTACAAATTGGGACCATTTTAACCAAGGCGAATTGTGAAATTATAGATGCCAACGGGCTTTACCTTTTACCGGGTGTAATAGATGCTCATGTTCATTTTAGAGAACCAGGTTTTATGCATAAAGGAGATTTGTATTCAGAATCCCGTGCAGCGATTGCCGGTGGCGTTACTTCCTTTATTGATATGCCGAATACTATCCCAAATGTGTTAACGCAGGAAATCGTTGAAGATAAGTTTAACAGGGCAGCACAAAATTCTTTTGCAAATTATTCCTTTTATATGGGGATAAATACATCAAACTGGGAGGAGGCTCTTAAAACTGATCCTGCCAAAATTTGTGCCTTGACAGATGACGGACTATACTTTTCAGGGTGCGATCAGTTGTTGGTTTCCAATCCGGATTATATGGAAAAGGTTTTTCGGGAATGCCCGATGCGCATTGCAATTCATAGTGAAGATGAGGAAATCATTGATGTCCGCCTGCGCCTGGCCAGAGAAAATTTTGGTGATCATATTCCGGTGGAATGGCACCCTAAAATACGAACGGCCGAAGCCTGTGTAAGTGCTACAAAAAAGGCGATAGCAGTTGCCAAAAAATACAATACCCGTTTACACATACTACATCTATCCACTGGAAAAGAAGCGGTACTTTTTGAAAATAATTTTCCCTTACACCAAAAAAAAATTACAGCAGAAGTGTGCGTTCATCATTTGTGGTTTTGTAATGATGATTACAAAAGCCTGGGTTCAAAGATTAAATGGAATCCAGCTATTAAAACGGCCGATGACAGAGAAGCTTTATTACTAGCCTTGATTGAGGATCGTATTGATATTGTTAGCACTGATCATGCGCCACATGGCATGGAGGAAAAACTACTTTCTTATGAGAAATGTCCGGGCGGCGCACCAATGGTTCAACATAGCCTTGTTGCTATGTTAGAGTTGGTTCACAATAACAAAATTTCGTTGGAAAAAGTAGTACAAAAAATGTCCCACAATGTCGCCGAATTATTTGGTATTGAAAGGCGTGGTTTTATAAGGGAAGGATACCATGCAGATCTCGTATTGGTTGACTTGAATGCCCCCTGGACAGTGAATTCATCCAACATCTTATATAAATGCGGATGGTCGCCTTTTGAAGGAACGTTATTTCATTCCAAAGTGATCAAAACGATCGTTAATGGCGATGTTGTTTATAACAATGGAGTAATATCTGATAAGAGGATGGGGCAGCCTTTAAAGTTTCTAGAAGCCTGGGTATAATAATTGATAAAAAAGGGTAGGTGTTGAGTTGTTCAAACAAAATCATTAAATAAGGTAATTGAAAATTTAACCAAGGGTTGCTTTTTATATCGGGGAAGGGCCGCTTAAAAAAACTGGGATCGATCTTATAACAAACGTATTTCTTTATCAACAAAATGAATAACAAAAATATGATTACCAATTTTCGTTAAAATGCTTTCTTATAATTGCGCATACCTTCTCGTTCTTGTTGCCGGGTAGTATAAATACCTGGCTGGTATGCGCCATTACAACAATCACAACGCTGAGTCTTTTTTGATAGTTATCAAACAAAAATAAAAATTTAAAATAAAAACTAAAATAGAAATCATGACAACAAAACAACCCATCAAACTAATAGAAGGTAAATTCAGTCCTGCAGATGCAAAAGTGGTATTGGTAGAACTGATAAATCATAAGATACATTATCATTCACTAAAAAACTTTAGCTCAGAAGAACGCTTTGGCAAACCGCAGGAAGGGGCGCAAAAACGAATAGAGGATTTAAAAGCCTCAAGGGAAGAAATCATTTTAATCATCCAGCAAGCGATAGATAATAATACCAATCTAAGAATAGAATCAACGATCAATATTACGTTTGAAGATTAATGCGCTGATTTTTTCGATTAGTATTTGGAGCGAATTACAGCAAGTACCCGCAGGATATACTTTAATATAAATTTATCAGGTTTGTCAACCTGATAGAAGGGTTAATTCTTTGAAATTGGATTAACGAAATTGTTATTAGACTTTCATTCTGCGGTCACTCAAATTTGCCAGGCTTAAGTTAGCTTGAGACTGGTTGTAAGCCTTTATGAAATTTATAAAGCCCTGTGTTAATTGAAGAACAGGTAAATTGACGGTGCCAGTAAAAGATACAGGCATGCCGTCATTTATTTACAAAAGCAGGTCCAACACTACTTCTGAGGTCGAATGCCATTGTTTATAACGAAATGCACCCCAACGAAAAGCCACAATAGGGAAACGCACCAAGGAACTGAATTATCACCCTGTAGTTAAGAATCCCTTTCTCCGGCAGCTGCTCAAAAAGTTACCTCAATTTGCCTATAAATCACAATACTAAAAATCTTTTCTGTAAACTGTGATTTCTTCTAAAAGCAATACACTAAAATAGCCGCGAAAAAAAAATGTCAATAGTTGGTAAACAAAAAGGAAGCATTTATAACCGCCATAAACGATAATGAAGGCATTATTTACAAAGTTGCATCGATCTGCGCAAATGATCTGCACGACCGGAATGATTTGGTGCAGGATATCATTTATCAACTTTGGAAATCATTCGATTCATTCAACCAAAAGTCGAGGTTAAGTACCTGGATGTATAATGTTGCAATGAATGTGGCCATTTATCATCTCAAAAAAGTAAGTTGAAAAATTGCCACCGTTCTGCTGGACGTTGAGTCGTTCAACCTGCACGAAGCTGGCAGCAGCAATTTGGAAGAAAAATTGCGGGTATTCCAACAGCAGGTCAACAAGCTTAACCTGCTTGCCAAGGGTATTGAAATTTTTAACTGGAAGATAAAAGCTATGAAGAAATTGGAGAAATAATATGCATTTCGGTGACCAACGTTGGCACCAAAATATTTCGGATTAAGCAGCAACTAAAGCAACAAATTACCAAAAACGAATCATTTGGAATTAGATGATTTAAAAAATACCTGAAACGCTATTAGCATCGAGGTAAGCAAACAGCAAAGCTTGAACCATTCAATCATTGATGAAATGACAAAGCACCCGTACAATACCAGTCTTAAAAAATTTGTATATCCGGAGTTGATTGGGGTATTCATTTGCCTGGCAGGTATGGTATACGTGACGCTTAATTTTAGTGGACTAAACATTCATTTTTCCAGGCCGCCGGCATTGTTGCAATCATGATTTTATTGCAGCTTTCAATCTCCGGCCTCGTGAGTCTGCAGCAGTTGAATGCGGTGGTAAATGTAAACAAAACCTATGCGGAAACCCTTTAAAGCATTTGCCACTCAAAAAATTCAAATTTTATAAATTGCAAAAAATTAATGTGATCCTTTGCTACCTGCTGTTGGTGACAACCATTATTTTATTCTCAAAGTTTTTTAACGACCAGAACATTACAGGCAGTAAGTTCTTCTGGATTTTCTCTTTTACCGCAGGGTACCTGTTTTTATTGTTTTACTCCAAATAGGTAGCTAAATTCAATCGCAGTATTTTGAGCAAAGCCGAAGATTTATTAAATGACCTGGCAGTCTAAGTGACGGCACCTGACACAATCATCAACACCCGGCAGGGAGAATAAGTACGGCAAAACTTATAAATATCAACTTCGATGCTGACAACGAATAGTCGAAAAGCCAACCTTTTCAAAAATTTAGCCTTTTTTGCTACTGCATTAATTTGAACGTTGCATTTCTATGATGATTAAAAAGAGCTGAAGTCCCTTAAAATTATTTCCGGGTATTTATTACGTATATTGGTAAAAATTTACACTGTACTTGAGCACATCGTCTGTTTCCACTTTCCAGCTCGGATCAGCGTTTCGAAAAATTTGTAATAAACCATCACTTTCACTAACCAAGTTTGTTCAGCCCGTTTGTGTATAAGATTTTTCCTGATTTTCGTGTTACCCTAACACCAATATGAACTATTGTTAATTGCATAATCTTTCCTTAGTAGTATGTAACAATAACTTTAATATCGTTAAAGAATTAGGGATATTGATATGGTTTTTTAAAGGATTTCTTTTGAATTAAAAAATAAATACAAGACTGAAGTGTAAATACACTAAACTAAAATGCAAATGTTAGTTTTATAAAATTAGGATAAACCGATGCGAATTCTTATTTGCTTCCTTCCGAAGATTCGTTTATTTTATCTTTACAAAAATTCATCTTTCAAATAACGCAATGAATAGTTATATACTGCTGGTAATATTGATGATGCTGTCTGCAGCATTTGCTTACATCAATCACCGGTTTATAAAAATGCCTTTTGTAATAGGGTTGTTTTTCTTGTCAACCATCCTTTCTTTGGTGGTTTTAAGTAGTAAAAGCTGGGACTTAAAGCATTATGCGGAAATTAAAGATGTAATTCAGCATACCGATATCAGTAGAATTATTCTGGAAGTAATGCTTGGTTTCTTATTGTTTGCTGGTTCGCTGCATATCCGGTGGTCTGATATTAAAAAGCAGATAAGACCTATTTCACTCTTTGCGGTAGGAGGGGTGTTAATGTCTACCGTTATCATTGCGGGGCTTTTCTATGGCTTGTGCAATCTGTTCAACCTCCCCATGAGCTTTTTATATTGCTTAATATTTGGAGCACTTATTTCACCCACCGATCCTATTGCCGTGCTGGGAATATTAACCAAGGCAAATGTGTCTAAAAAAATAGAATCTACCATTGTAGGAGAGTCTTTATTCAACGATGGTATTGGTGTGGTAGTGTTCATCGCCTTGCTGGATACATTGAAATTGGGCAGCGACGATATTAATTTCTCACATTTTGGTGTACTATTTTTTCAGGAGGCAATCGGTGGCGGCTTTTTCGGACTTGTATTGGGTTTTATCCTATATCATTTGCTAAAGTCGATTGATAATTACGAAACTGAAGTGTTACTTACCATCGCCTTTGTAATGACTGGCTATGCCCTTTGTTCTCACTTTCATTTATCTGGCGCACTGGCAATGGTTATTATGGGTTTGTTTATTGGTAATTATAAAACAGACACTGCTATGAGCGATCATACCCAGGATTACGTTCACAAATTCTGGGAACTGCTGGATGTAATTTTAAATGCCATTTTATTTATCAGTATAGCGTTTGTATTGGTAGTAATAGAATTTACAACAACTTATCTCATCATTGGCTTTTTGTCAATTTTTATAGTTTTACTATCGAGGATAATTGTAGTTTACCTTCCCAATCTGGTTTTTCCAAAATTTACAAATATCAATAACAAAGAGGCCAAGCTCATCATATGGGGCGGTTTGCGTGGCGGGCTATCGCTTGCATTGGTTCTTTCGTTGCCACCCGGTCAGTCTAAAGAATTATTGATGATTGCAACTTATATGTGTGTTATTTTCAGCATCCTCGTGCAAGGTTTAACGATTGAAAAAGTTGCCAGGAAAATG
>JBBQQP010000103.1:0-9667 GCA_038215675.1 Chitinophagales bacterium
TAACTAACTGCTTATCCAATGTAATTGGTTTATTTTGCAAAGATAAATGAAAAGCGGAAGGCAATAGGCAGAAGGCAAAAGGCGGAAGGGAGAAGGCAGAAGGCCTTTTTATCTTACCAACAAATAAATATTGAATATGACGAATGAGATAATAACAACAACGGAAGAGGATTTACAGGAAACGGAAGAACTGTATGAGCGCCTGGTAATTGAAATCCCCAAGGGACAGGAACCGCTGCGCATTGATAAATTTTTAATGAGCCGTATTGAAGGCGCCACCAGAAATAAAATACAGCAGGGCATCGATAATGAAATGGTGATGGTAAACGAGAAGCCGGTTAAAACAAATTATAAGGTTAGACCTTACGACAAAATTGTTGTTTTTAGCAACCGCCATCCCGAATCAAATGACATTGTTCCGGAAGACATACCGCTTAATATTGCTTTTGAAGATGAAGATGTATTGCTGATTAATAAACCTGCCGGACTAGTAGTTCATCCGGGGAGCGGTAATCATAGCGGCACTTTAATCAATGGTGTGGCTTACTATTTAAAGCAACAAAATCCGGATATTGAAGAAAGCGGTTTGGCCCGTTTTGGTATGGTACACCGGATTGATAAAAATACCACCGGTTTGCTTGTACTCGCAAAAACGCCCAAAGCAATGACCGATCTTGCCAAACAATTTTTCAACCATACGGTACACCGCAGGTACATCGCCCTTGTGTGGGGCGATTTTGAAGAAAATGAAGGAACCATCACCGGGCACGTAGGCAGGCACCAGCGCTTTAGAAAACTATTTACCACTTATCCAGACGGGGAGCATGGTAAAGATGCCATCACACATTACAAAGTGCTGGAAAGATTTAATTATGTGACGCTGGTAGAATGCAGACTTGAAACCGGCCGTACGCACCAGATACGGGTACACATGCAATACATCGGACATCCATTGTTTAACGATGATTTTTATGGCGGTGATAAAATTGTAAAGGGCACCGTATTTAGTAAATACAAACAGTTTGTAGATAATTGCTTTTCAATTTGCAAACGCCAGGCGCTACATGCTAAAGAGTTGGGATTTATTCATCCTTCTACCAGGCAGCCAATACTTTTTGAAAGTGATATGCCGGACGACATGTTGGCGGTAATTGACAAATGGAGAAAGTACAGTGCTGACAAAAATGATGTAGGATAAATTTTTGTCCTAAACAATTGATTGTAAAATTGGTTACTATATAGACACTCCGCCAATATTAAAATAATGCATTGAATGGTGAATAATAAAATATTGATCTTCACCATTCAGTCTTAACCAAACCCTGGCATCCAAGCTTTGCTATCCATTTTAAATGAGCCGGATTTCCCTGGGATAGGCTTTAATGATAGTATGTCAACAAAACAGACAAAAAATAAAAATAAAAAAAAATCATCTTAGCGTATGCTTAAAAACTCATTATCCCGTTTCAGATTGGTAGCCTTTTTAGAGGGTTGTTCCTTTTTGTTATTTGCCATCACGATGCCATTAAAATATATGATGGGAATGCCTAGACCTAATTATTTTATCGGAATGGCGCATGGTCTTTTATTTATGTTGTACATCGTTTTACTGTTGCAGGTTTCAACAGAATATAAATGGCCTGTTAAAAAAATATTGCTGGCATTTATTGCGGCACTTATTCCCTTTGGAACGTTTATCGCCAACAAAAAATTATATCCGGAAGAAACTCAAACTGATAAGGTATCACTGTAGAATCCTCCTTTTAGAAGATAAAAGTCACTATAAAAAAAGCGCCTGAAATTTAAAATTTCAGGCGTTTTTTTTAAGTATTGAAAAGGGGTCATTCTGCTACTATTCTCGGCTGGTTAGGGTTATCTGTAACTGCATTATACCGCTTGTTATAATCATCCCGAAGCGTATGCTTCACTCTATCCCAAAAAGTAAAATACAATCCGTAATTCCCTTTAAAATACTGGTGATGCATATTGTGGTTAATAGAAGTATTCAACCACCTGCCCAGCCAATGTTTATTGAATCCTTTTGGATACAATTCGTACCCGAGGTGGCCATAAACATTGTAGGCTGTCATAAAAATAAGAAATACGAAAATGTGCATGAAATGGATGGGGATGGTAAATGCAAAAACATAAATTATACCAGCCTCTATTACGGCTTCCGAGGGATTAAAAGAAAAGGAAGCCCAGGGCGAAGGATTAATACTTTTATGATGTATAAGGTGAAAGAAATTGAACAAACGGGGATGGTGCATCATACGGTGGGTAAAATAAAAATAGGTGTCATGCATGATTAACATAACAGGAAAAATCAGGAAAGAATACCACAAGGGATATTGATCTAATTTGGAATAGATGGTGGTGTGCGGCTTTATAAGTGGGTGGTTTAATACGAGCGGTACCAACGCAAATATGCAAAAAGTAATCACAGAGTATATGATCTCCCGTTCAAAATCCTTATTGGCAGGCCAGCGCTTTTGTATCTTATTTAGCCGGGTCTTGTCTTTGAAAAAAATATAAAAAAACAGGAAAGCAATTCCACCAAAGAACAGGTACCGGGCAATGCTCAGGATAAAAACATAGATCACCTGTGCCCATGGATTAACTGGTAAATGCATGTTAACTGATTTTAATAATTTAAATACTCATCCAAACATGAATGTAGTTTACCGATTAGATAAACAGATTTATTGTGCAACCGCCACGCCGATGAAAGAATCTGCCGTGCCGTAATACAGAAACCATTTTTCATTAAAATAAACAAGCCCTTCAGAAAAAGTGGTACCCGCCTTATACTGCCCGGTTATTTCATGGGGCAGCGATGGTTTTAAAATGCAGGTATCCGTTCTAAAAAGAATTTTTTCCGGATCGTTAATATCAAATACAACCTGGCCCACTGAATAAGTGCCCTTGGGCAAGCTAACGGCTGCATTTTCGTTGGTTGCATTTTTACCATTATAAATTAGGAGGATACCTTTATCGGTAATTAATGCGGGTGGCCCACATTCTGTGAGGTCGCTGTCGAATTTACCCGAACGTGTGCTCATCGCCCTTCTCAATTCACCCTTTTCATCCAGTAAAGGATACCAATCGTATAGGTTATCCGACCAGGCAAGGTTTACAAAATGTTCTCCCCAGTACATCCAATATTTACCATTCAACCTGGCCAATACAAGTCTGCCATCTTTCATTTTCGTAATCATGGAGGCCGACTTACTGGCGTTATTTAAAAACTTGCCATTGTAGGCTGTTGCAAAAGCGGGGCCTTTTTTTGTCCACTTAAAAAGATCGGTTGATATCGCAATCGACAAACGAGGCAGCTCATAATTCCAACTTGTAAAAGCCATCACATATTGTCCATCTTCCGTTTCTACTACACGGGGATCTTCGCATCCGCCAGGAGAATCATATTGTTTAAAATTACCGTCCGGATATAAAACCGGGGTCGGATGGTTTTTAAAATGAATACCATCTTCGCTAATCGCTATTCCAATACGGGAAGTACGGCCACCCAATATTGCAGCTGGATTATCTTCGCTCCGGGTAAACAGAAAAACCTTTCTATCCTTAACGATTGCGGCCGGGTTAAAAACGTCGGCCTTCTGCCACCTTACATTTTCGTTTTTTATTGAATCATAAAATATGAGGGTAGAATCAGCACGCAGAATTGGATTTTCAGGAGGCTTATAAAAGGAAGATACATCAGCCAGTTTCGGGTCCGTTGATACACAGCCGGCTAATATGATTGGTAATATAAAATGCAACAATATTTTCATATACAGGCGTTTTAAATTGGTTGAAATAAAGCTACCTGTTTTTAAGGCAATAAATATGAAAAACTATTTAAAAAGATATCATAAACCCATCCCATAGAGCGATTTAAAAATGCTACACAGGATGGAGAAATGTCATCAACAAATTATCTAAAAAGAAAAATAAATTTCAGTAGCACCATATCCATAAGAAGGATGGTATTGGTTTACAAAGGATTTCACTTCTTTTTTTAACCGGAGTATTTCATGTATTTCATCCCTTAGTTTACCGGCACCTACCCCGTGAATCACCGTTAAAGATGGCTGGCGGTGTGCAACCGCAAGGTCATAAAACCGTTCAAACTCTTTTAACTGTAGCGTAAGTATTTCAAAATTACTCATGTGCTTCCAGCTATCAATTAACTTTTCTATGTGCAGATCAACCACTGTTCTTGAAGGTGCCAAATTTTCTCTAACTTTTGCCACATCGTAAATTCTGAATCCAGCATTGCTTAAACCGCTGAGGTCAACTTTTTCTTCTTCTACCCTCTCGGGGTAATAGTCAAATAACAGGTAAGAAAAAGTGGGTTCATTTTTTATTTGTATCTCCTCAATTTTTTTAAATAATTGCTTTGCTTTTAATTTTAAGGTGGTCTCAAAATGAGTAGCTTTCTTCTTATCCTCGTTTACAAGAGAAAACTCCACATCAAAACGTGGGTTATCGCTCATGTCCTCAAAATTTACGTTGTGCAAATAAAAATCACCCAGCGGACCAATCGTATTCTTTAAATCAAATGTACTCTCACCACTGAAATGTAAATTGTAGTTGAAATTGTAGGCCGTTTCTGTTTGGTTGATGAGATACACTTTCAACTTCTCCACCACATCATCATCAAAAACATCTTTATCAAATATGGGCATAAATGCCAGGAATACGCCATTGTCAACCTTTACCTTCGGTGCATTTTTTTCCTGCTTCACATTGTCGATAAAAATCTTCTTCTTATCAACCAGTCTCTTTTCTGAAAACATTTTAAAATAGGGGAAATCAATCTGGTCCATATATGCCGGAAAGCGAACGCCTTTCACTTCTATCATCACCATCTTATCATTCATAATCTCTACCACCTTTCCCTCTTCATTGGTAAGCAACACGATTATTTTATCACCTTCCTGGTATTTCATAGTTTCATTTACTGTTTGAATTTATGTTGCAAAGTTATAATAGTTTGAGGGGGAAAAAATGGGGTATTTATTTGATTGGAATGTTCCTACATCGACAAAAATTATTAAAAAAATTAAGATGCCAGTTTGCTCTTTTTATAACCATACAAAAAATAAATAACCAATCCGATGGCCAACCACCCAAGAAACCAGGCCCAGTTGTTTTTTGTCATTCCGGTTAGCAGGTACATACAGGTGATGAGCCCCATAAGTGGAATCAACGAATATTTTTTCATAAAGGCAATAACAGAAATTACTACGGCTGATGCCCAAAAAACGATCAGCGAAATATTGGGTGTTGCTACGTCCATAAAGCTGATTTTACCACTTGTATAATCCGCGTTGCTGCTAAAATTAAAATTGAACATATCTGTAAAATAACCGGCAGATAATGCCCTTGCTAAAAACAACGCACCTATCACAATCAATGGGAAAATAAATTGTCCGTTAATATAGGGCAGGTGAAATTTACCTGCCTGCTTTTCTTTTCGGGGTATCAGCAATACGCCCCCACAAACCAATACAAAGGCAAACAGGGTGGCAATACTGGTGAAGTCGAGCACGAAAGTTTTGTCAGTAAATAAAATGGGAATACCAACGACCAGGCCGGTGATGATGGTGGCAAAAGAAGGTGTTTTAAATTTTTTATGAATTTTCTGAAACACCGGTGGCAGCAAACCATCCCGGCTCATGCTCATCCAAATACGGGGCTGACCCATTTGAAAAACCAATAGTACACTCGTCATGGCAACCACTGCAGCAATGGCCACAAAAAACTGCATCCAGCCTACATTAAGGTTGTCCTTCTCAAAGATAAAGGCCAGCGGATCACCCACGCCTTCAAATTTTCGATAGTTGACCGCACCGGTCAGTACGAGTGTGAGCAAAATATAAACGATCGTACAAATTACCAGTGAAAGAATCATTCCTCTTGGCAGATCCCGTTGTGGATTTTTGCTTTCTTCTGCGAGAACGCTTACCGCATCAAAACCAATATAGGCAAAGAACACACCGCTTACGGCGGCCATTACACCGCTAAATCCGTTTGGCATAAATGATCTTACATTGTCATCGTCGGGGGGTGTCCAGTTAAAAGTTAGTCCGTTGGAAAATACCAGGTAACCTCCTACCACAATCACCAAACCAACCACAATCATTTTAAGAATCACCATCACATTACTGAAGTTGCGACTTTCTTTAATGCCACGGTAAACCAGCATTGTAATGAGTATATTAATGACAAAAGCAGGTAAATCAAAAATGATGCGCAGGCTGCCAATTAAAGGTGCATTGTTCCAGGCACTCAACACATCGGCGTTAGTACTGCCATTGTCAAGTGCGTCTTTTACTTCCATATAACTGGTACATAAATACTGCGGAATATGTACATTCAATTTTTCAAGGAAAGAAGTAAAATAATCGCTCCAGCTATACGCCACATAAATGTTACCGATTGAATATTCCATGATTAACGCCCAGCCAATTACCCACGCAAACAACTCTCCAAAGGAGGCATAGGCATAGGTATAAGCGCTACCGGCTACGGGTATGCGACTTGCAAACTCTGAATAACAAAATGCGGTAAAGGCACAGGCGATGGCAGTAATGATAAATAGAATGACTACTCCAGGTCCGCCATGAAATACGGCCCCACCCAAACTACTAAAACTTCCAGCGCCCAGTATAGCAGCGATCCCAAAAAATGTAAGGTCTTTTAAAGAAAGTACCCGCTTTAATCCGCCCCCGCCATGGGTATCATCACTCCCTTCTGCTAAAATATTTTCAATCTTCTTTGTTCTGAATAAAGAGTTGGACATGTAGGCGTTGGTTGTTTAAGACAGGAAATTAAGAAAAAATATTTAGGGATCATCAAAAGGCCCTGAAAGTAATGCGTTTTAAAAAAAGATCGTATTGGGTTTAAAGAAAATAGTTTGTTGATACCATAGTTTGAAAAGGAAAAGACCATAAGATTGTGGTGATACACCTTTTACATCATTCACCGCAACCTTGGGTTACAACTAACTTTCCCGCTGGATTAAGTAAGCAGCCAGAGCAGTAAGGGGCTCTTTCCGTACTGATCGCACAGCAGTATCTTCCAGGTGTTGCAGAGCCGTTTGTAAATATTTTTCTTTTAACTCCTTCGCCCATTCACCTACTTTACAATCTCTGAAAATTGTCAATACCTTTTTTATTTTTTCTTCTTTATTTACGTTGGCAGCATCACTCATCAAACCGGCCAGCTCCTTTTTTTGCAAATCCGTAGCAACTTCCATTGCATGAATCATTAAGAAAGTTTTTTTATTGGCCAGTATGTCTCCGCCCACCTGTTTGCCAAATTTATCCGGATCACCAAATGCATCCAGGTAATCATCCTGCACCTGGAAGGCGATGCCGAGATTTTTTCCAAACTCGTATAAATGTTGTTGATTGCCTAGTCCCGATCCTCCCAGTATGGCGCCCAATTGTAAGCTTGCGGCTAATAATACTGAAGTTTTTAAAGTAATCATATTCATATATTCGTCCAGACTAACCGAGGTCCGTTTTTCAAAATCCATATCCAGTTGTTGGCCCTCACAAACTGCCTTTGCCGTTTCATTGAAAACATGAATGATCTTTTGCAAATAATCACCCTTTATTTTATTAAGGTAGTCGTAGGCCTGCACCAGCATTACATCTCCGGCAAGCAATGCGGTGGATTCACCGTACTTGGTATGTACTGTTTCCATCCCTCGCCGAAGCGGTGCTTTATCCATGATGTCATCATGTATCAAACTAAAATTATGAAACAGTTCGATGGCCGTTGCCACTTCAAATGCATCGGGATTAATTTCATCAAATAATTCGTTGCCCATCAACACACAAACCGGTCTTACCCTTTTGCCGCCCAATTGCAAAATGTATTGGGCTGAATCATACAGCGTAGCAGTATGAGTAGGAAAATGCCGGGTGTTGAATTTTTCATCAAAAATTTTTGACAAATCTATAAAAGAGGTCATAAAGAGGACTGGTAAAATGCAAAATTGCCGAGCACTTGTGCAGGCTCAGCAATTATACGTTTAATAATTATTTTTTCTTTTTTGTATTTGCTTTTCCTTTGGCAATATTCAATTCAGGTTTACCTTCCTCCTGCACCCAGTGATAATCGAGCTGGCGTTTTTCGAGGTTGGCAGCTACCACTTTAATTCTTACGGTATCGCCCATCCTGAATTTTTTGCCAGTGCGTGCACCCACCAGCGCATAATCTGCATCATCTAATTTAAATTCATCAAACTCACTCAAATCTCTCATTGTTACCATGCCTTCGCATTTGTGTAAAACAGTTTCAACAAAAAAGCCAAAACCTGCCACGCCACTGATGATCCCGTCAAATTCTTCTCCCAGGTAATCCTGCATAAACTCAACCTGTTTGTATTTATTACCAGCTCTTTCTGCTTCCATTGCCTTGCGTTCCTTGTTGCTGCAATGTTTGCATTTTTCTTCCATCTTTTTATCAATCTTCAGGTCTTTATCAAGGCATTCCTGTAAAATGCGGTGCACCATCACATCAGGATAGCGACGAATAGGAGAAGTGA
The DNA here is from genome assembly GCA_038215675.1 of Chitinophagales bacterium. Classification (GTDB taxonomy): domain Bacteria; phylum Bacteroidota; class Bacteroidia; order Chitinophagales; family Chitinophagaceae; genus Ferruginibacter. The sequence goes on from JBBQQP010000103.1 coordinate 8,564, forward strand.
AATGGCAATAATGCTCAAATCCCAAACCGTAGTGCCCCACGTTTTGGGAGGTATAGATTGCCTTTGCCATGGTACGTATCCCCAATTGCTCCAGCACATGTTGTTCTGGTTTTCCACTTACCTCTTTCAACAACTTATTGAAAGATTTGGCCACCTCTGCTTCGTTGTGGATATCGAAAGTGTAACCAAATTTTCGTGCAAATGCTGCAAATGGTTTCAGCTTTTCATCATCCGGTGTGGCATGAATGCGATAAGGAAAGGGAACTGGTTCCTTATTACTTTTTATTCTTGAAACATATTCCGCAATGGTTCTGTTGGCAAGTAACATAAACTCTTCTACCAGTTTGTGCGAATCTTTGCTCTCCTTCACGACAATACCGGTTGGCTTGCCATTTTCATCTAAAGTAAACCTAACCTCTGTAGATGAAAAATTGATGGCTCCGTTATCAAACCGCTCTTTTCTGAAATGTTTGGCCAATGTGTTTAATAATAGTATTGCTTTGTAATGCAGGCCATCTTTTGCTTCTATAATCTGATCTACATCTTCGTAAGTAAAACGGTGATTGCTATGAATGATGGTTCTGCCAATCCACTTATGTTTAATTTCTCCCCGGTTGGTTATTTGAAAAATTACGGAGAAGGTATATTTATCTTCGTTCGGCCGTAAAGAGCAAAGTTCGTTACTGATTTTTTCAGGCAGCATCGGATTTACCCGATCCGGCAAATACACACTGGTAGCCCTTTCGTAAGCTGACTTATCTAGAATACTATTTGGTTTTACAAAATGACTTACATCTGCAATGTGTACACCAATTTCATAGTTTCCATTGTCAAGATTGCGGATAGAAATGGCATCGTCAAAATCTTTCGCATCTACCGGATCAATCGTAAATGTAAGTATATCCCTGCAATCTTTTCTCTTCTTCAGTTCTTCCCTGGTAATGGTTTCAGACAACTTCATGGCTTCGTCCATCACCGCTTTTTCAAATTCCAATGCAAAACCCGTTTCTATCAAAATCTCTTTCATCGCCATATCATTCACATCTTCCGACTTTAAAATGGTAACAACTTCACCCTCCGGTTTTTTATCGGTTTTGTTCCATT
>JBBQQP010000104.1:0-9663 GCA_038215675.1 Chitinophagales bacterium
GCAAGCTGCTTTCCATCCGGACTCCAGGCTGGTTGGGAAGCCCCCTCCTTTGCACTGGTTAATTGTATAGGCGGTTCGTTACCGTTTGTTGCAACACTATATACCTGGGTCAAATATTTATAATCCAGTTTGTTCGCTGCATCCGGTTCGATGGATGTGATGGTGAAAACCACTTTGGTACCATCCTTCGTTACTTTGATATTACCTGCTGTATTAATTTTTAGCATATCGGTAACGTTAATCAGTTCAGTATTTTTTTGGGCAACCGATATTTGAAGGTTCCCTATCAGTAGCAGGAACAAAGTAATTTTTCTCATGGAATAAATTAGTGGTTGATGTTTGAACAAAGTTTGCATTTATTGTAAAGGAATGCGCATGCCTGGAACGCTATTTTTTGTTGCTCAATTTATAATTAAAAGCTGAGGATGAGTTGTTTTGTATTAATAAATAATGGGGTGGTTGGCAGGAGGCTTAATTAAAAAAGAGGAATGGTTGAACCAGCAAATTTGCAACGAAAGGAAATGATGCTAAGTAAGGTAATCTAATTCAAAATTATATTGTGGTGTTATATTCGTGTTACGATCCTCCAATTTTTTTTGTTCACTTTCTCAATGTACTTTTTACTACTGGTAACACTTCGCTCCCTTCCCAGCAACGTCTCCTCCTGAGCCTTGTGCGTTGGCCAGGGACGTTGCGAATTACGGAGCGATATGCTCATAAACAAATGACCTGTTTTTCTTTTGGAGACACAGAATAATTGAGCGATGCCGGGAAAGAGAAGTATAAATATCCCCATGTAAAATTTTTATTTTACAGGCTCACAAGACATCATTCTGTTAACAACGTTACAGAACCAAATAGCGATCGGACAGAAGAAGTGAATTTCAATAAAAGCAAAAAGCAATCCTGGTACACGCAACGTCCTCGGCTCTGCTTTTGGCTCGTTGAGAGACGTTGCTGAGAAAGATTAATCCTGGTACACGCAACGTCTTCAGCTCTGCTTTGGCTCGTTGAGAGACATTGCTGGAAAAGAAAATTGCTTTATTAAATATCGTTTAGCGAAATAAATTCTACCGATGATATTTTTTTCATCTTCACCATATAAAAATTTGAGTAGACCTATAACGTAGAATTAAACCGTACCTCCCTTTTATAAACACCTTTACAATTTTACCTATTCTTCAAAAAAAAATACCAGCACAAACATTAAATTATTTAACTTACCGCATCAGTAATAAAAAAGGTAGCAGGCAAATATTCAGTTTTATAAATACGTATTGCAAGAATAGTTGCCTCAATACAACAATCATTTAATAAAAAATTACTGCCCTTTTCTTATGAGTAAGCAATTCTTATTTTCGACACTGCTATGCGCTTCTGTATTTGGCTTTTCCTGCACCAGCAATACCAGTTCTGAAAAGACCCCCGGAAACGTCTCAGACAGTTTAACGGCAGAACAAAAGCATGAATCTGCCAATGCATTAAAAGGCCTCGTGGCTTTTGAAGGCCTCGAAATGAGCACCATGGCTACAGAGCCGATGCTTAAAAATCCAACTAATATTGATGTTGATGACCGGGGGCGCATCTGGGTAACCGAGGCCTATAATTATCGTCCTGATATCAACGGCAATCCTACCAATGCAAAAGGTGACCGGATAATGATTTTAGAAGACACCAATAAGGATGGCGTTATAGACTCATCGAAAATATTTTACCAGGGCCCGGAATTGAATTCGCCATTGGGAATCTGTGTTTTAGGCAACAGGGTCATCATATCGCAAAGTCCATATGTCTGGTCGTTTTATGATGACAATGGAGATGATAAAGCAGATAGAAAAGAAATTTTGTTTCAAGGCATAGGGGGTGAACAACATGATCATGGAGTCCATGCTTTTAGTTTTGGACCAGATGGGAAATTGTATTTTAATTTTGGTAATGAAGGAAGAACACTAAAAGATAAAAACGGCAATACGGTTCGTGACCAGGATGGTGATGAGATAACAGCAAAGAAGTATAAGGAAGGAATGGTGATGCGCTGCAACCCCGACGGTTCAGCCGTGGAAGTGCTGGGACAAAATTTCCGAAACCCATACGAGGTTGCTGTAGATAGTTACGGAACTTTATGGCAAAGCGATAATGATGATGATGGTAACAGGGGTGTTCGGATTAATTATGTGATGGAACATGGAAATTATGGTTTTAAGGATGAAATGACAAATGCCAGTTGGCAGCAAACACGAACCAATCTTGAAGATTCCATACCCTTGCGGCACTGGCATTTGAATGACCCTGGTGTAGTGCCCAATCTTTTACAAACTTTTGCCGGATCACCAACAGGAATAATTGTGTACGAAGGTGCATTGCTACCCCAGGAGTTTAGAGACCAGATGATACATACAGATGCGGGCCCTAATGTAGTTCGCTCTTACCCGGTTAAGAAAAATGGTGCAGGGTACACTGCGGAAATTATAAATATTTTGAAAGGCGAAACAGATCAATGGTTCCGGCCGGCAGATGTATGCGTTGCTCCGGATGGATCACTGATAATAGCGGATTGGTACGATCCCGGTGTAGGGGGCCACCAGGCGGGTGATCAAACAAAAGGTAGAATTTATCGTATAGCTCCAGCCAAATCAACTTATACTGTATCCGCTCAAAATTACACCACTCCTTCCGGCGCTGTACTGGCCTTACAAAACCCCAACCTATCCGTTCGTTATAAAGCATGGACAGCATTGCAATCAATGGGAGCAACCGCAATACCCGAACTTGAAAAATTATGGCATGCATCTCCTAACCCAAAGATGCGTGCCCGTGCCTTTTGGGTACTTCAAAAAATGAAAGGCGCTGATGCAGCTAAATATTCAAGCGAAGCTTTACAACAAAATATCCCTGAACTAAAAATCATTGCTCTAAGAGCTGCCAAAGAATCCGGGGGTGATGTGACCGGAATTATTAAGCAGCTTTCAAATGATGCAGATTTACAGGTGAGACGTGAATGCGCCCTGGCCCTGCATCACAACAAATCGCCGGAAGCGCCGGCTTTATGGACTGCTTTGGCCACCACCTATGATGGCAAAGACCGGTGGTTTTTGGAAGCTTTGGGAATTGGTGCCGATCAGCAATGGGATGCCTACTTTAGAGCTTTTGTCGGGAGGGTAAAAGACCCGATACAAAGTGCCGCTTTTAGAGACATCGTATGGCGTGCAAGAACAGAAGAAGCAATGCCCTATTTAGCAAAATTAGCCACAGAAGAAATCATTCCGCTTGCAAACAGACTGAAATATTTCAGGGCTTTTGACTTCAACCAAGGGCCGGCAAAATCTGTGTTTTTATTGGCTATGATTAAAAACAATAGCATAAGTGATACAGCGATTAATAAACTTGCCTTACACCATCTTGATATTAAAACGGTAAAAGCCTCGCCCCTTGCTCAACAGGCTTTAAAAGAACTGCTTACATCTTTAGCCGGCACATCTGAATACATTGATTTAGTTAGAAAGTATGAATTGAAAACAGAGAATAAAGCATTGCTTTCAATGGCTGTTGATAAATCGAATCTGCCGGAAGGCAGAAATGCAGCAGACGTATTATTAAAAGCAGGCGGAGCCCCTTTGATATGGAATTTGCTTAGTAATGAAGATTCCCTTCAAACAAACGCCTTGCTTACTTCTCTTAGCAAACTAGGGAATAAAGAATCTTTAAATATGCTGCAAACAATTGTTGTATCAAATAAATATCCACCAACACTTCGTAAGCAAGCAGCCGGCAAAATTGGAAGAAGCGGCGGTGGTGAAGACCTGGTGCTGGTGTTATTAAAAAACAAAAAGGTCCCTGAATTATTAATTCCGGATGTGGTGGCCAGTGTTCAGGGAGCATGGCGTAAAGCAGTAAGAACAGAGGCTTCTGGTTACTTACCAAATGCTGCCGCAAACGCTGCTATAAAAGAGCCAACGATAGCAGAACTGGCGGTCTTCAAACCGGCTGCGGCAAACGGAAAAACGGTTTTTTCAAACAGATGCGCTGTTTGCCACCAGGTAAATAAAGAAGGATATGACTTTGGACCAAATCTTACAGAAATTGGAAACAAATATCCTAAAGAAGGTCTATTGGAAACAATCCTGCATCCGTCAAAGGGCATCAGCTTCGGCTATGAAAGTTGGGAAATAAAGCTAAAGGATGGTTCTACTACAACAGGAATTATCAGCAGCAAAACAGAAACTGATGTTGACCTGAAATTGCCTGGCGGAGCAAGACAACAACTGAAAATGAGTGAAGTAAAATCCATCAAAGAATTAAAAATGTCGATGATGCCGGATGGTCTGCACCAAACCATGTCATCCCAGGAACTTGCAGATCTTTTAGCATATTTGAAAAACCTTACGAAGAAGTAATGCAATTTTAGACGGTAATAAAAAGAAAACACATAACGTAGTTTTGCGTCTGTGGTAGTCCAGGATCGTGGGGCAACCGCACAAAGTTTTTAAACAATCCTTTGATGCTGCAAAAGCAATTTTCAGTAGTTAATTAATATAGCAGAAATCATATTACATGCATTTGAATCACATCGGCGGTTAATGGTTTGATTATCAATTTATGATTACACTCAATACGAACATAGCAGTGTTTCTTTTTGTGCCATGGAAATTATAAAGCACTTTACTCCCAGGCATTTTTAGATCTTTACATACCTGGGTTGTAGCGGTTTAAGTCTAAAGGTTACATCGGGATCAGTCATTAGCCGTAAAAGCATTACGTATAACTTAGTCATAATTAGGTTATGCTTTGCTGTACCAATTGAAAATAAAAGCAGTTGAATTTTTATAACAGAAGTCTATGTAATGGTTAGTAAGATGCCAGCATTTTAATACAGCAACTTGGATACACCAATATCCCCATTTTAGCCAATGTTTTTTTTTGTCTTTTATTGCCATCAAGGCAAGTTTATCAAATCATTGACGACGATTTGAGGTTAAGGGTTTAATAATATTTGATGCTTCAGTCCTACGCTTATCGAACGTAATCCTTTGGCTATAAACAGGACTGTGTAAAGAGACAATAATTAGAAACAACGATTTTCTGTCGGGCGACCTGCTATATGCCTGGCTTCTGCAAATTCCTCAGTTGGTAGTGATCTATTTTCGGTTACAACCCTGTGATCTCGTTTTCAGAAAGTCCCGTTGTTTTAATGATTATTTCAGTCGAAATTCCATTCTCTTTTAATGCCTTTGCAATTTCTAGTTTACCTTCTAGTTTACCTTCTAGTTTACCTTCTAGTTTACCTTCTAGTTTACCTTCTAGTTTACCTTCTAGTTTACCTTCTATTTTACCTTCTAGTTTACCTTCTAGTTTACCTTCTAGTTTACCTTCTAGTTTACCTACTAGTATACCTTCGGATTTACCTTCGTCATAGGCAGTATCTCTGGCATAATCATATACGGCTTTATTATCTCTGAATACCTTCAAACTAGTTTCGTAATGATCCATTTCGGTTTGGTTAAATTTGGCAAGTTCGGCTTTCTCAAAAGCTTGCGTAAAAACCTCATCTTTAAATATTGTCGGAATTGTTTGAAAGTCTTCTAAATGTTTAATGAAATACAACCATTTATCCAACCGTGTTTTCAATTCTTCTTCTTTCTGGTTGAAATTTGGCATTTCGAGATAGATATAAGTCAGCTTCTCATAAAATATCTTTCCGTTCTGATTCTTCAGTTTGATGGTATGTACCACTTCACTTTTTTCGGGTTCGCTTTCGTAATCGTCAAAAGTGAAGTCTAAAATACCAACACAATAAACAGCCTTAAGGTTATAATTCCATCCGCCTTTCTCCGCTTGTTCACGAATGGGAAAAGTTGAATAGTAAATCGTTCGTTCCCTAAAATAGTTTTGCTTTGCTTTTTGCAATTCTACAATAAATTTTTCGCCATTTTCATTTTCGCAATAAATGTCGTAGATAGCTTTTCTATCGGCATCAGTCTGTCCTAACTGTTCTGTATTTTTAAATGTGAGGTCAACGATTTTATTTTGCTGAGGTAAAAGGGCGTTTAAGAAGTCGATTAAAAGTGGTTTGCTGGCTTCTTCTCCAAAAATCTTTTTAAATCCAAAGTCGGTAAATGGATTTATATATTTTGCCTTCATGTTATTATCTATTTATTCCCGGTAAATTTACTAAATTCTTATTAGTTTCTCCTTATCTCCTTATTTGGAGTATGAAATACTAAACCGCCACGAACAAGCCCACCACTCGCAACTGCTGATGTTAATAATATCCATAACCGCAATTGCTGGATGACGTTAATGTCTGCGTGCCGCATTTATAAACGCAAAGTCCTTTGGCCAAACATACCTGGCTATGGAAAGAGAAGCTACTTGAAAAAAATCATCTATTTTTTTGTACACCGCAGATCTATTTTCTTTATACAAAAAAGAAAACAATTTCATTTCCGTTATTTCTGACGCAGCATTTAGCGTACCTGTTTAGCCTGCCTTATAGCAGGTTATCTAAAGAAGCGTTCCACTTGAATCGTTATGTGGTGCCTGAAAGGTGCCCACCGACTGCAACGTTTCCATAAGCAGGTAGACACTCTGCTCTTCATTAATTTCTTTGCACAATGCAACAGCATCGGTTTCGCCGGGTGTTCGTTTACCGCCAGGAATATAATACCTGTCCCTACTATTACTTCTGGTTGACAGTACCTATTGTCTTGTATTGCTATCCAGGCAAGTGTATCAATCATTGACGATGATATGAGGTTGAGGGTTGTAATATCTGACGCCTCTTCGCAGCAGCGTCCTCGGGCGCCTTCTGCGTTGATCAGCGACTTCTGGCACCAGAAGCCAACCGTTTGCGTGATGCTATGATCAACGCAAAATTTCCACTCCCGCACACGCAACTTTATAGAGCTGCGTGGCCAGGACACAAGACAGGAAAATATTGCAAGAAGTAGTTCGTAAAGACACATACTAAGGCAGCAGCAATATCACTTTTGTAACAGATGCTATCCCTTTCATTTTATCTGTTCAAAAAAGAATACGCCCTTTTTGTTGGATACAATGATATCCTTCAATTGATCACCGTTCATATCTTTTACCTCAAAGCTGTTGCCGATGCCGGAATCAACATCAATTTTATGAGGCACCCATCGTGGATTTTTTCCGGGTGTAAATTCAAACCAGAATAAAACTGCCGGTTCGTAAGAACCAGGGTCGTGACCATCCTGGTGGGCAAGGTAGCGTTTACCGGTAATCAGGTCAGGGTGGCCGTCACCGTTGATGTCTTGCATGGCAAGGCAATGGCTTTGAGAAAACAGTTTACTAATCTGATGAGTAACCCACTCCGTGTTGCCGTTGATAGTGGTTTGTTCGTGCCACCAAATGCCATATTTGTGTGCAGATGAACTGATAACATCCTGGTCGCCGTCTTCATCTACGTCATACACATACATGTTGGCACAATCCTCTCCAAAATCCGCCTGATGAAATGCCCAACGGGTAGTAGTTACATCTGGGGGACTTTGCCACCAACCCGTTTTAATGATCACATCATTACGGCCATCCTTATTTACATCGCCCCATCCAAGCCCATGCGTGTATTGGTTGGTAGCTCTCATACTGTCATTGCTGATAACGAATCGTTGCCAGGCAGTATCATTTTTTGTAACCGGAGATTTTAACCAGATTACCTCTTTACTGTTAACATCATTACATATCAAATCCATACCTCCATCCTGGTCCACATCCACAAAAGCCGGTGTTTCTATACCGGCACTATTGAGTACGGTGTACCCTTGCCATAAAGAATTTTTATTTGCCGGATTTTTATACCACCTGCAAATACCGCCCGGAAAGTCGAACCGTACCAAATCTATCCAGCCATCTTTGTTGACATCTGTACAAAAATTGATAAAACTGGTGCTGTAACCAGGAACAGGATTCAAAGTATCGGCATGCAACAGGTGCTGCTTCCATAGCGGAGCTTCCCACCAGTAATTACCCGCCAGTATATCAGTGAGTCCATCATTGTTTACATCACCCACCGCTGCACCCTCAGCAATAAACTGACTGCAGATGAGGTGTTTTTTAAACTGCATCTTTGCTCTTTTGGCACCAGCTTGTGTATAGCCCTCAAAAGAATGAATCATGCAGAAGGCGAACAGGAAAACAATACGGCAATATAAAAACCGGTAAATTGGAATCATATTTTTACGATTTATTGAACCTTTAAAATGATCTGTTTTACATTATCAAATCCACACTAAAAGTAGTGGTACTACCAAAGCTTACCAAAAATTAAATTGCGGATAATGAGTACCATCTGTGGGTTATACAAAATAGCAAAAAAATATTCAATGGTTGGCACAATGGCCTTTGTATTGCGTGCAACCCACATGAGAGATCTTTCCGGGGATTGGTTTAATAGTGAAGGAAGATGCGGCGAAAAAATACTGCTGCCTTGTTATTAGACTTATAATTTAATTGGGTGTATGTCGATGCCGCCAGCAGCAACGATAGGCAGCAGGTCTAATATCTGTGCCAGTTTGAGCGCAGATGGTAAAGATTATAAAGGCGTGTTTGCTTGCAATCCTGCATTTAAGTTTCTACTTTACCGCCTCATCAAAGTAAAACGAGCAATTATGAAAAATTTACTTCTTCTTTTTTTCAGCGGAACAATTATGTCGTCGTGCAACAATGAAACAAAAGAAGCTGAAGTTGCCAAAAACAGCGACTGGATGGCTCAAAACCTCAGAGGTATGACACAAAGTATGGAATCAACCAGTTACACGCCTGACAGTACCGGCAAAACAGGAGCCATGGATTCCTGTTGTATTACTGTCGACGAGTTTGATAAAACTGGTTATATAAGCGCAACCACAAAAAAAGACAGTAGCGGAAATATTACTGAAAACTCCACCATGCTGCATTACGATAAGGGCCAGATGAAAAGCGTGACCACTACTAAAAACGGGAAACCATTCAGCGGTTTTAAAACACAAATTGATAAAGACGGTAAATATAGCAGTGGGCAGGAAACGGATTCTGTTGGAAAAACCACCTTCTTTTTTACAGACCTTAAAGAAGACGATTACGGTGCCGTAACCACAGGCACCACGCACAAAACAGACAGCACCGTTGATGGTATTTTTGAAAACGACTATGCAAAAGGGATGCAAGTGGCAGGAAGATACAAGGACAGTAGCGGTAAGGAAGTATATAATTCAAAAAGTGAATTGAATGACAAAGGAGATGTTGTTAAAACAACGGAAATGAACGTAACCACAGATAGCACCTCTAACACCATTACCACTTATAAATACGACAGCTACGACGACAAAGGTAACTGGACCCGGCGGACGAGCTACAACGATAAAGGCAAAGCAACCAAGGTTGTAAAACGGGCCTATACCTACTACAAAAAAGACTAACTGCCGCAGAATTAATCACTTTATAAACGACGGTTTTAAACCGTCGTTTTTGTCTGCAATAACTGGTTACGCAACAGGAGTTGGGCTTCCTATGCGCCGATGAAGCCGGATGCTTATTGTCCATCTTTTTTATAATACCGGAACACTGCACTTTTTGGCGCAACAACCCGGGCTTTGCATATTACACACGAAAGATATATTACTGTCAATTGGGTTGATGATGAAAGACGAAGCATCGAAA
>JBBQQP010000105.1:0-9649 GCA_038215675.1 Chitinophagales bacterium
TTCTCGAATGTGTTGTGGAAATAGGCGGCTTCTTCCGCATCTCTTAAAATTACCAGATGATTGAGCTGGCTGGTAGCTTTGTGGTTAAAAACCGCTGCCAATATAAATTCGGTTACGCTTCCCTGTAACCCCAAAAGGTGAATTTGCTGCGGTCTAGACAAAGTGATTTTGTCCGCAATTTGAAAACAGCGGGAATCATTTGCATATTCTTTCATCAACACGTCCAAATTCATCCGGCGGCAAAGATAAGGAGGATGCCTGGTTTTTAATCCGTGACTTTCATTCCAATTGGTCTTGAGTTTAAACTTTGCAGTTTTTTATTAATAGGGAAAGGAACCGCATCTTTCAGTACCATTCAAGGCGTCTAAAAAATTACTCAAACAATCGGTCTGTTCAATCGCCTGTTAAACACACAATATTTATTTAAATAACCATGCTTCAACTTGCATTTGGTGTAATACAGATGGATAGTGTAAAAGGAAGCATTCCACAATTTGGCAATACACTGCGCAACATTAACGTTAACAGAAATGTCCTGTAGATGTAATTTTGTTTAAATTGTTTAGATAACTCCGCAATGGGGTGTTAATTAAATTGTGTTTATGAAAGCAAATGGCTGTATTGTACTTTATATACTTTTCTTTTTTTATTCAACGATACTTTTTGGCCAGCAGCCTGAGGAGGCCGTTTTGTTTTCGAATGGGAAGTTTTTAACCGGCCGTAATGTGAGTAAACCAACTTTTAAAAGAGAAAATATTTCCAGCGCAAGCTTTGATAACAAATACTATTTGCTGCTTCAATTTGACACAATCCCGTCCAAACAATTACGGACTGTATTAAAAAAAGCAGGCATTGAGCTTTACACCTACTTACCTGGAAAGGCATACCTGGCCAGCGTTGGAAACGAATTTAATTTCGCCGGGGCGGCATCCTTTAAAATTGTGTCCATTAATAAGGTTCCCTCTTTTTATAAAATAGATACAAAACTGGCAAAATACAAGTCTTCTGCAGAAAAGGACGATATCAGAAAAATTGTGGTTAGTTTTTATCCGGGAATGGACCGGATAGCTGTATTATCGCAACTGAAACTAGCCGGCGCCAGTATTTCTTCAACAAAGTTTGATACAGAGAACAGCGTTTTTGTTCAAGCCAATAATATGTCGATCAACGCAATGGCCGCTCTGCCATTTGTAACGGATATTCACCTGCAATCCATCTCAGATAAACTCCTCAATTATAATGATATCGGGGCGCATGGCATCAGTGGACTCAATGCATTGGGCGGAAAAAACTTAAATGGTAAAGGTGTCACCATAGGTATAGGTGATAACGCAGATATCAATACACATGTGGATTTTACCGGACGGTTAATTAATCGCACAGCTGCTGCGCCTGCATTTCATGGTACGCATGTGGCAGGCACAGCAGCAGGCGCCGGTATCATCAATATAAAAAACCATGGTATGGCTCCCGCAGCTACAATTGTTAACCAGTTTTTCAGCGATATCATTGTCAATTCGCCTACCTATATCACCGATTATAATCTGGTAGTTACCAATAACTCGTATTTTTCGGCAGAGCTTGGGTGCCCTGGCACAGGTGAATATGATTTTTTAAGCAATTACGCAGATCGCCAACTCGGAAGGTATGCGCAACTGCTACACGTAATAGCAGCTGGTAATGATGGGTTGAATACCTGCACACCTTATCCTTCCGGATTTGCTACGGTTAAATCGGGGTGGCAAACCGCAAAAAATGTATTGACGGTGGGCGCCACCAATACAGTTAATTATGCAATTGCAAATTTTAGCAGCCGTGGCCCCGTTAGAGATGGGCGTATAAAGCCAGAAATCACAAGTGGCGGAGTGAACGTAACTTCTACTTTTATTTATGATTCATACGGAGCAAACAACGGAACCAGTATGTCCACTCCGGTAGTTACCGGAGCACTATCATTGATGTATGAACGATACCGGCAATTGCATGCCGGAGCCAATCCTAAAGCATCATTGATGAAGGCGTTGGTTTGTAATACAGCCGAAGATTTGGGTAATGCCGGACCGGATTTTACATTTGGTTTTGGAATGCTAAACGCAAGGCGTGCAGTAGAAGCAATAGAGGGCAATCGTTATTTTATCAATGCAACATCAACGGGAGGAAATGGCATTCATACCATCACAGTTCCCGCCAACACAAGACGGTTAAAGGTAATGTTGTATTGGGCCGATACTGCTGCAGCCATCAACGCAGGAATTTCTTTGGTAAATGACCTTGATCTTACGGTGAAAGAACCGTCTGCAATTTTACATCGCCCCCTTGTATTGAATCCTTCTATCGGTAGTGTAAACAATCCTGCAATCGAAGGTGCAGATCATACCAACAATATAGAGCAGGTAGTAATTGAAAATCCGGCAGCAGGAACTTATTCCATCAACGTAAATGGATTGACCGTTCCCTTTGGTGACCAGGAATATATTGTAAGCTATGAGCTGATACAACCATCTGTAATAGTGGAGTATCCTTTTGGTGGAGAAAAATTGGTGCCCGGCGAGTCGGAAAATATCCGTTGGTCGGCTTATGGCAATGAAGTTAATAATTTTACCATCGAATATTCAACCAACAATGGCAGCAGCTGGACAATCATTGACAACAATGTTTCAGCAACAAGCCGAAGTTATACATGGACTGTACCAGCTGCAATGACTACAAACCAGGCGCTGGTAAGGGTTAGCCGGAATGGGACTGCATTAGCAGATCAAAGCGATTTTAATTTCACTGTTTTAGGAGCACCTGTTTTAACCGCTTCCAATGTTTGCGAAGGAGCTGTTCAATTAGATTGGCCTGTTGTAGCAGGAGCCACCAGTTATGATATTTTGCAATTGCGTGGAGATAGCATGCAGGTAGTGGCCAACACCACAGACGGATTTTACCTGCTGAATGGATTGGAGAAGAATACTAAAACATGGCTGGCAGTAGCTGCAAAAAATGGAGCTGGTGCAGGAAGACGTTCTATTGCATTGAGTGCTGTTCCTAACACCGGCCCGTGCACGCTGGCAGCTTTCAACAACGACATTAGGGTAGATAGTATTCTGGAGCCCAATACTGCAAGACAGGGTTTTGCAAACGCAGGTAATGCTGTGAAGGCGGTGAAAGTTGCGATTAAAAATTTGGGATCCGTTGCAGTTACCGGAGCATTCAATATTTCCTATAGCTACGGAAGCACTGTTATCACAGAAGCCATTAGCCCGGTCATTGGAGCAGGTGCGACCTTTATTTACACTTTTACCGGCGCTTACCCAATAGTACCCGGAGGGTTTAAATATAATTTTAAATCCTGGGTAAGTTTGGCTGCCGATCCAAATCATCTGAATGACACGGCTTACAAAACTGTGAAATATATTAACAATGATGCCATTGCTCTGCTACCCATTACCGAGGGTTTTGAGGACTTGCCAGCTGCTGATTTCAGGCTTCCGGAAATGGCCATTGGCGATAATAAACGGTTCGATTTTTCAGCCAGCTCAACCAGGGGCAGGGCCAGAAGTTTTGTTAATACTGGTTTTGCTTATACAGGAGCGAAGGCTATAACACTAGACCAAACGCCCTACAATGATATCAAAAATGCCGATAGTTTATTGGTCAGTTACAATCTTTCAAACTTCATCGATAAACAACTTCGGCTGGATTTTTACTATAAAAATCATGGACAAAATGATGCGCCTGGCAACCGGGTATGGATGAGGGGCAACGAAAACAATGCATGGGTAGAGGCCTATGATCTTTTTACAAACCAGGGTGTAGTGGGCTCCTGGAAACGGGCCATCATCAATATCAATGAAGTGCTGAAAAATGCAGTGCCGGCACAAACTGTTTCACCCACCTTCCAGGTTAAAATTGGCCAGGAGGGCAATACCTCTGCCAATACATCCAATGCGGTGATTGATATTGACGATGGTTACACATTTGATGACATTACGCTCACAGAGGTAATGAATGATGTGGGTATAATAAAAATCATTTCGCCTGATATCAATGGTTGTGCATTGGGTGCATCCAGTGCCGTTAGTATCCGGTTAAAGAATTACAATAGTAATGTGCTGATCAATTTACCCGTAAGCTACCAGGTAAACGGAGGAGCCATCATCACAGAAATCATTCCATCGCTGGGGTCGGATCAATCATTGGATTATGTATTTACTCAAACAGCAAACCTATCCGCATACAATGATTATAGAATTGATGTGTGGGTGAAATATCCTACAGATAATTATTCAATCAACGATAGTATTTTAAATTTCAGGTTGCACAACAGTCCGTTAATCAGTACATATCCTTACTTGCAGAATTTTGAAAGCAATGATGGCTTTTTTCATACCAGTGGCACCCGATCTTCCTGGCAATGGGGTACTCCTGCAAATGATATTATTAGCAAAGCAGCCAGTGGAAGCAAAGCCTGGGTAACCAACCTTGCCGGAAATTACAATGATAATGAAACCTCCTATTTATATTCACCTTGTTTTGATATACAGGGGCTAACACAGCCGGTACTTTCTTTTAGCCATATTTTTATGATGGAGCTAAACTATGATTATAGCTGGGTGGAATATTCTGCTGATGGTTTGGTATGGCAAAAACTGGGCTCTGTTGGCAGCGGTACCAATTGGTACAATGAAGTTTCAAATAGGACATGGGGTGGCGGTAATACAAGATGGCATGTAGCAAGTATCGACTTGCCTGTATCGGCAACGAATATTCGTTTTCGATTTGTAATGAGCAGTGATGCCGGCGTTATTGAAGAAGGTATTGGCATTGATGATATCCACGTATTCGATAAGGCGTCTGTTTATACCGGATTGCCGGTTACCAATATTTCGCAAACAGTAAACAGCAATAATTGGGTACATTTTTCCTCTGGTGGAAAACGGATTGTTTCGTTAAATTCCAATGGTGCAAATCTTGGGCTAACCAGTATCCAGGTGCATCCCTATTCAGGCCAGGTACGCAGCAGCAATAACAGTTATTATCTCAATCGCAATATTGTGGTAAGAAGTGCTACTCCCCCAACAGGGAATATAGGTGTTCGTTTTTATTTTACTGATGGCGAAGCAAAGGATATGATCCTTGCCAATAGTTGTGTTACCTGCTTAAAACCAGTGGATCCCTACGAGCCGGGTATTACCCAATACAGTGGAAATGTAACTGATGAAAATGGTTTGTTATCAGACGACGTAACAGGATTGTTTCAATTTATTGCGCCTTCCAATGTAGATATTGTTCCTTATGACAATGGCTATTACGCCGAGTTTAGCGTAAGCAGTTTTAGCGAGTTCTGGTTAAGTATGTCTAATATAAAGCCGGCATCTGCTGGTGTATGTCCCGGCGAAAATATAGTGTTTGTGGCCGCAACAACCGGCACAGTTTATCAGTGGCAGGAAGACGATGGAACAGGATATGTGAACGTTGTTAATGGTGCCCGTTATTCCAACACCACTACTGCCAGCTTGCAATTGATCAATCTGCCAACCAGTTTTTCCGGTTACAAATATCGCTGTATAATTGACGGTGTAGCTGGCCCTGCAAATGCGGTGCGATTCACCAATCGCTGGAATGGAAACACCAGTACCAACTGGTTTGTGCCTGCCAACTGGAGTTGTGGCATGGTGCCCGATCAATATACGGATGTGGTTGTTTCAGGTGGGTTAACCAATTATCCGTTGATCAATGCAAACACTGCTGTAAAAAGTATCGGTGTTTATCAGGGTGCAACCGTTACGCTTGGCGCTGCGGCAATATTACAGGTTAAAGGAAAGTAGTAAACATTGCCTTTTTATTAAGTATTTTTTCCAGTAACAATACTATAGCAATTCCTCCAATATAAGCGGCTATGTCTATCCAGGCAAAAGAATTGCCCAATACGGTCTTGGCAAGTTTTAAATGTTGTAATCCCAGCTTTTCAATGATATTACAATACTGTAAAAATTCAATTAAAAAAGAAAAAAGTAGTACGCTCATTGCCGTTAAAAATACCGGGAAGTTGAAGAAAGATTTTACAAAACAATAAATCAGTATTACTACAAGCAAATCACCGATATAGGGTCTGACGATATCATCATGAACATATAAGGCAATCAATACTTCTGTAATAAAAAGTAGTATTGTTAGCATTAGAAAGGCAGGGTTAAATTTAAACCTGTTGATCATGGCAGTAGTTAAAGGATGTCGTTTTTTTGTTTTGCAATTGTGAACCTAACGGTTGTGCCGTATCCAATTTTACTTTCCATTACCAATTGCCCGTTAATAGTGTCGGCACGTTCCTGCATGCTGTTTAAGCCGGGCGTTTCTTTTATTTGATTCACATCAAAACCTTTGCCGTTATCTAATATGGTGAGTAGGACGTGATCTTCAATATTTTCAACACTAATCTTTACTTGGGTTGCATCAGCATGCTCAATCACATTGGTGAGCGATTCCTGGCAAATTCTGAAAATGTCCGTCTTAATCTCTAACGATAAACTTTGTTCATCATAGTTGCTTTTGAAGTCACAGGGTATGCCATTTAGAATAGAAAATTCATTGCAAAGCCATTCCAGGGTAGCATTTAGCCCAAAATCATCCAACATTGCCGGGCTTATGGAAAAAGAAATTCTTTGAAGTGTATCAATAATTAATTTAGAAATGACCAGCGCATGATTAATGGCGTTTTTTGATGAGTCAGGAAACCCTGCGGAGTGAATGGCAATTAAGTCTACATCCATTTTTAATGCAAACACCTGTTGCGCCAATTCTTCATGTAACTGATAAGCCAGGTATTTTTTATTTTTCTCAATACTTTTTTTAAAGTAGGTAGCTAAATTTCTAAATTTATGATACCTGGCTTCTATTTCCTTTTCTGCGATCTTTCGTTCGGTAATATTTTTTGCAATAGCAAGCACTACCTCATTATTTGGAAAATAAATCGAAGTCCATTCAAGCCAGATAATAGCTCCGTTTTTTTTCTGATAACGATTGGCAAAATTATGGAGCACCTTTCCGCTAAGCAATTCAGCTCTATTTTGTTGGGTAAGTTCTTTGTCTTCCTGGTATATAAAAGATGAAATAGGCTGGCTATGTAATTCCTCTTCGGTATATCCAAGTGTTTCTATAACCGCCAGGTTTACTTTTTTAAAAAAGCCATCCTTACCAGCTACACATACCAGGTCAGGTGTTAATTCAAAAAAGCCGGAAAATTCAAATTCGGAGTTCATCGGTGTACCATGGTTTTACAACTGTATAATTTCAATATCACTGGCAATACCCGGGAGTGCTCTTCTATTGTTTAAAGGCTAAAGCTATTGTTTAAAAAGCTACAAACTTTTTTCAACTACAATTAATAAAAGTTAATCAAGGATATTTCAATTGATTAATTGAAAACGTGGTCAAGATAACTACTTAAAATAACAATCAATTACTCTTGGCAAAAACAAGTTGCCGATGCGTGAAGGAATTATTGTTCAAATAATCGCTGCCACATAAATCATTCTTTGTAAATTGTAGATTCAAATTTTTTTATGGCATTGCAACCATGGCTTACCGGCAAGGTTATTAGGATAGAAAACGAAACAATTGATACCAAAAGATTCTGGATACAGGTTCCTGATCTAACAGTATTTGATTTTATTCCCGGACAATTTGTTACACTCGATCTTCCCATACATGAAAAGCCTAATAAGCGCTGGCGTAGTTATTCCATTGCTTCCTGGCCAGATGGCAGCAATATATTTGAGTTGATCATTGTGTTGGATAAACAAGGAGTCGGTACGGCCTATCTTTTTGACAAAGTAAATGTGGGCACTGAAATACCAATGCGGGGACCTCAGGGTGTTTTTGGTTTGAAGGAGCCATTGGATGAAGATTTAATTTTAATTTGTACCGGCACCGGCATTGCACCTTTCAGAGGCATGTTGCACCATATTAAGAATAACAGTATTCCACATAAAAATATCTACCTGGTGTTTGGTTGTCGTACAAAAAGCAGCCTGCTATATTTTGAGGAAATGAAAAATTTGCAAAATGAAATTGCCGGCTTCCACTACATACCAACATTGTCAAGAGAGCTTTGGGATGGGCAAACCGGCTATGTTCATGCAGTGTACGAATTATTAACGATAGATAAGCAACCTGCTAAATTTTACCTCTGTGGCTGGAGGGGAATGATAGATGAAGCAAGAACAAAATTGACTGAGAAGGGTTATGATAAAAAATTGATTCACTTTGAAATTTATGGTTAACGCAAAAGGGCAAAAAATTTCCCGAATGGAAAAGCGGTCTAAAAAAGTATGATTAAAATCATTTAGGCTCATGATGGGTCCAATATGGATGGCGGGTATTGGTATTGTTATTTTTTCTACCTTGCGACCATGTTTTTTTTATAATAAATTGATATTTTATGGGTTCAACTTCGATGATTGTTTTGATTTGTGCAGCATTGACCTTTTCTACAATTGCAATTTTAATAGCAAAAGTTGTAACCAAATATACCACCAACCCTCAAAAGGGCCAACCCTACGAGTGTGGTATACCCACACAGGGAAAAACATGGACCCAGCTGAATGTCGGATATTATTTATTCGCCCTGATCTTTTTGATTTTTGATGTGGAACTGGTGTTCTTATTCCCCTGGGCGGTAGTCGCAAAAAAAGTAGGTTGGATGGCACTGGTGGAAATTGTAATTTTCTTTTTTATATTGTTTATGGGTTTTTTATATGCCCATAAAAAAGGGGCATTGAAGTGGGTGTAAAAGAGCAAGCCCCCTGACCCTCTTAAGGGGAATGAAATGCAAGCCCCCTAACCCCCTGAAGGGGGAATGAAATGCGGCCTATGCTGATTTAGTGGCGAATGAAAGATGCAACCTTTAAAAAAAAAGTAAGCTGTAAAATATGAGTACTAATTCAAAAAATTCAGCGCCTTCTTCGAATCCCCTTGGAGGGTCGGGAGGCTGAAACACAGAGGTTAAAAATAAAAATTGAACATTTTAAAATATGAATAACAATTCAATTAATTTAGAGACTTCTTCAATCCCCCCTTCGGGAAGTGGGGGGGCTGCTCCTTCGGCTGGGGGGCCAGTAGTAGGCGATTCTACTTTTCCCGGCCAAATACATGAAACACCTGGTGGTGGCATCGTATTAAGTAAACTCGATGATGTGATCAACTGGGCACGTTCCAACTCCTTATGGCCTCTCACTTTTGCTACCAGTTGCTGCGGTATTGAATACATGGCAGTTGCAGGTGCCAAATACGATTTTTCAAGATTTGGATTTGAAGTAGCAAGAGCCTCGCCACGGCAGGCAGATGTAATCATCATTGCTGGCACCATCGTGAATAAAATGGCACCGGTTTTAAAAAGATTATACGACCAGATGGGCGATCCTAAATATGTAATTGCAATGGGTGCCTGCGCCATCAGCGGCGGACCGTTTTTCTACAATACTTATTCAGTTGTAAAAGGTGCTGATCACGTTATACCCGTTGACGTATACGTTGCCGGTTGTCCGCCAAGACCAGAAGCACTTTTACATGCTTTAATCAGTTTGCAGGAAAAGATTAAAATGGGATTAACGAGAGAACAGATAAAAGAAGGTTTGTAGATTTTAAAAAACTCAACCCTTACATA
>JBBQQP010000106.1:0-9586 GCA_038215675.1 Chitinophagales bacterium
TTCGCCAGCTAGAATGATTATAAAAAAGCACCTGAAAAAAGATTTGAGTATGATAAAAGTAGTCAGGTACCTAATAAAAAATCCATCTAAAATAACAGCTATTGTGAAGGAGTTGATAAACTATAAAGAAAAATGTACTTACCATTTAAATGCTTTAGGCAGATATTGTACGTACGACAAGAGAAAAAGAATGAATTTTGAACAGGAATTTTTGGCATCTTTTTCTTAAGTTGACGCCTATGCCCTACTGGGCAGGTCTTCAGTCTTAACTAAATGACATTGGGCCGCGGCCTGTTCTAATTTGCAACAGGAATTATTGTATTGCGTAGGAAAAGACCGCGGCCTGTTCCTACGGAAACGGGCTTCAACCTGCAATTGCCCTTCGCAAATATTGTTTCGATTAAAACACCATCAATCATTTTTACCACCTCAAATCCCGATTAAGCCCAATTATTGTATTAAATTCGTCTCATTCGCAAAACTTCTGTAAACCATGACTGAAAAAAAAATTACATTTCAAGACGCTGCTATTTTTTATCGTATAGTTGGCGAAGGAAAAACGGTGGTGCTGATCCACGGCTTTGGAGAAGATAGCGATATCTGGGATTACCAGGTTAATTTTTTAAAAGATCATTTTCGCATCATCCTACCTGATATTCCCGGAAGTGGTCGGTCAGAAATAGTACAAAACGCCAACATAGAAACCTACGCCGAAATCATAAAAGCAATATTAGATAATGAAGTCGCTACATCTTCCCTCCAGGAAACGGAGAGCGTAACAATGATTGGTCATAGCATGGGTGGTTATATCACACTGGCGTTTGCTGAAAAATATCCGGAGCAACTGGACTCCTTTGGTTTGTTTCACTCTTCCGCATTTGCGGATAGCGAAGAAAAAAAACAGGTACGATCCAAAGCGATCGACTTCATCAACGAAAAAGGCAGCAATGTGTTTTTAAAAACCAGCACACCCGGACTTTTCACAAAAGCGTTTGCTGAAAAATATCCCGAAAGAATCGATGAACTGATCGAGAAAGGAAAAAAAATTAGCGCAGAAGCCCTCGTTCAGTATTACAAGGCCATGATTGCCCGACCCGACAGAACGAATGTTTTAAAAACTTTTTCCCAACCTATCCTGTTTATCATTGGCGAACATGATGTAGCTATCCCTTTGGAAAGCAGCTTGCAACAATGTTATCTTCCAATTCAATCACATGTAAACCTGTTAGAAAAATCAGCGCATATGGGTATGTGGGAGGAAACTGAAAAGTGCAATCAAATATTGCTTCAATTTTTTCAATATCTGTCGACCGGCAGATGATAAATGACAGAAATAGAATAATCATTGACTGAAAGGCTATATTTAACAAATACCAGAATGTCAAGGAATCGGTTTTTAATTATATTTATGATTTTATCTGGTCACTTAATTAAATATGAAGAAGTTTATTTTTATCCTCTTTTTTAGTATATCCCTTTTACCAGGATTTGCAGCGCATATAAAAGGCGGCTTTTTTACGTATGAATACCTTGGGGCTGGTGTCGTTAATCCAACGCATCAGCGGTTTAAAATTACGCTGATTGTTTACATGGATAGAAACCCCAGTGCCGGACAGCTAACCAATCCGATCAACTTTTCCATCTTCAGACCCGGCTCCTCATCGCTATTTGCCAATCCGTCTGTTACTTTGAATTTTAGCGATACTTTTAGCCTTTACAAAACAACAGACGACCCCTGCATAACAGGCGACCAGCGGGACCATTATTACACCATTGTTAAATATGAATTGAATAATTACGAACTACCGCCATCAACCGTAGGATATACCATTGCTTACCAGCGTTGTTGTAGGATTCCGGGAATGGAAAATATTCAGAATTCCGGGGCTGTAGGTAATACCTACGCTATCAACATACCGGGCACCAGTTCATTGGTACCCAATGCCAATCAAAACAGCAGTGCAAAATTTCCAATCAACGATACGGCAGTAGTATGCGGTGGTAATTATTTCACCTACCCTTTTTCTGCAACCGACAAAGACGGAGATGTATTAACCTATTCTCTGTGCTCAGCCTATACGGGCGGTACAACAGCTGCGCCATCGCCGAACCCTTCAAACGCACCTCCCTTTCCATTGGTCAGTTATAATCCAACTTTTTCCGGTTCGCAACCCATGGGAGCCAGTGTTACCATCAATCCTATGACTGGTGTTATCAGTGGCATTGCGCCGGTGCCTACCTCATCCGGCGAATTTGTAGTAACCGTTTGTGTAACTGAAACAA
Organism: Chitinophagales bacterium; assembly: GCA_038215675.1. GTDB lineage: Bacteria > Bacteroidota > Bacteroidia > Chitinophagales > Chitinophagaceae > Ferruginibacter. The sequence goes on from JBBQQP010000106.1 coordinate 2,284, forward strand.
GGAGCGGAGTTTATGTGGGTGAAACAAGGAAAGAGCTGCATATAAAAGTAAAAGACTGCACGCTGGTAACTGCAAGACTTGCCCCAAAAGGGGTAACCTGCGATGGATTTACGGTTAACTTTTCTAATGCAACTACCAATTCAACGGGTACGATATATGCCTGGGATTTTGGTGAACCAACCTCTGGCACTGCCAACTCCAGCACCTTGGAAACACCCGTTCATACTTATAAAGATACCGGAGTGTATAAGGTGAGATTAACGGTAACACTTGGAGGCGTTTGTTCCAGTACAGATTCATTGATGGTTCGGGTTTATCCGGGTTTCTTTCCCAATTTTACTACAGTTGGTCCTTTGTGTAAAGGAGTGCCGGTTTCATTTACGGATATTACAACTACCCAATTTGGTACCGCTACCGGCTGGCGATGGGACTTTGGTAATACCAACGCCACCAACGATTCAAGTCGATTAAAAAATCCATCCTATTCCTACACTACACCCGGCACCTATGATGTACGCTTAATTGTAGGCAACACTTTCGGTTGCATTGATACCATTACAAAACCAGTTGTAATTGCAGATAACCCGGTATTGACTTTATTATCGAAAGATACTTCTTACTGTGGATTGGACACTTTACAATTGTCAGCTGCCGGTACGGGGAATTTCAGCTGGACACCCGGTGTAAACATCCTGAACGGCAACACGGCTACTCCTTTGGTTTTTCCTGCTGTACCTACATTGTACCGGGTAAGTTTAAACGTGGCAGGATGTGTGAGCAGTGACTCGTTAAGGGTTACCCCCAAAAATGATTTAACAAATTCCATCGCAGCATCTACCTTAAATATTTGCGAAGATGATACACTCACGCTTACGGGTAGCAGCAACTACACCAGCAATGTGAGCTGGAGCTGGAGCCCCTCTGCACTGGTACAAGATCCTTTACAGAAAGTTACCAGGGCATTTCCAAATACTACTACTACCTATACCCTCACCACCCGTTTAGGAAAAAACTGTTTGGCCAGCACTACAAGTACCATCACTGTAAAACCGCTGGCAATTGCAAATGCAGGCCCGGATAAAGCACTGTGCGTTGGGCAAACCAGTACCCAGCTTACGGCAAGTGGTGGCAATTCCTATCAATGGATTCCGGCAACAGGGCTTAGCAATCCCAATATTGCCAATCCAATTGCTGCACCCGCTGTTACTACTATTTATCGGGTGTTGGTGGGTGTAACCGGTTGTGCCAAAACAAAAAGTGACAGTATAGAAGTATTGGTAAGGGCATTGCCACTAATCACATTAACCAATGACACCCTCATCTGCACCATTGATACCTTGCAATTAAATGCTTCGGGCAATGGCAATTTTGTTTGGTCACCCAATAATACGATTAGTAGCTTAACCACTCCCAATCCATTGGTTAGTCCGGATGTGCCGGTAAAATATTTTGTCACACTTACAGATCCATTTGGTTGCATCAACAGGGATTCAGTTGTTGTAGATGTTAAACCATTTGTTACTATTAATGCAGGCAACGATACCACCATTTGCAGAACAGATGGTATGGTTATTAATACCATCAGCGATGCATTGAATTATCAATGGACACCTTCAACCGGCCTCAGCAGTGCAACTATAAAACAGCCGCTCGCTACACCCATGGCTGCCAGCGCCACGTATACCGTGGTAGGTAACATTGGTAAATGCCAGAGCCAGGACCAGATTACGATTACAACGGTGCCTTATCCGCAGCCCAAAATAAATATTGATACATTGATATGCTTTGGTGATTCTGCTCCATTAAGTGCATCCGGAGGCAGCAGTTATACATGGTCGCCCTCTACCTATTTAACGGCCACCAACATTGCCAATCCAGTTGCTGTAAGGCCTGCTTCAGACATCAGATACACTGTAACCGTGACTGATAATCTGGGTTGCCCCAAACCCGTAACTGCCAACGTTTGGGTAAGGGTGTATCCCATTGTAACTGCGGATGCCGGCCCATCCGACACCTCGATTGTGATTGGACAACCCCTTGTTTTAAATGGCATGGGTGGAGATACCTATCTATGGTCACCTGCCATCTGGTTAAATAATCCCGCTATTTTTAACCCTACTGCTTTGCCTGAAAATGATATTACATATTCGTTGGTAGCATCGAATGCCGCTGGTTGCAAAGGAACAGACAGCATACGGATAAAAGTATTCAAACTACCACCTAGTTTTTATGTACCCAGTGGATTCAGTCCCAACAATGATGGCAATAACGATGTAATCCGGCCAATACTGATAGGAATGCGTTCACTAAGACTGTTCAGGGTATACAATCGTTGGGGCCAGCTCTTATTCTCCACTTCAGAAAAGAACAGAGGCTGGGACGGCACCCTAAAAGGCAATCCTCAGGACCCTGGAACCTACGTGTGGATGGCCGAGGGTGAAACTTATACCGGCCAGATTATAAAAAAACAGGGTACCGTAATTTTACTCAGGTAAATAAAAAAGATATTTATTGAAAAGATTTCAATTAAGGGTGGAATCTTTTTTGTTTCAATCATCTGTAATACTCCAATAGGCGCGGGTGCATAGGTTAAAGAAAACCTCACAGGCGCAGGACAACCGATATCAGGTGCTGGAATGAAGCGTAGGTTTGTGAGTTGGGTTTCCAGTGCCGGGCCATTGCTAGGGTGATGTGGTTGTATTCCACATCTCCAACATTCGCAGGAGTGGTTGGTCAATGAAAAGCTATCCCATAGGCGCAGGACAACCGCTATTAGGCGCTTGAATGAGGCTTAGGTTTGCGTGTTGGCCTTCCAGTGCCGGGTGTTTACTAACGCTGCAATGATAAAAGAACTACTAACCAGCAATACAAAAAGTGTAACTGGTTTTTTTATTTATGAGCCATGTGCCTGTTTTACTTTAAAACCCACAGGCGCAGGACAAACGCTGTTAGGCGCTGGAATGAGGCGTAGGTTAGTGTGTTGGCCTTCCAGTGCCGGGCTTTACTAAAGCATTAAGATTAGTAAAACCGTTGGTTTTAAAAGGCTGGTGGTTTTTTATTCACAGTGTGTAAGGATCAATACAATTAAGGCCATCAATTTTTTTAAAATCGGAGATATTACGGGTAATGACGTTAAGGTTGTAAACTAAAGCGGTAGCAGCGATGATGGCATCGGGTAATTTTATTTTATAGACCTTGCGGAGTTCAATCGTTTTATCAGCGATGGCACCATCAACAAAAACGATGTTGGCCAATCCAATAAAATCAGCCAAGCGTTTTAGTTCACTATCATTGCCATTAAATCCAAGCACCTCAATTTTAGAGATGATGGAAATAGTAAGGTTATCATTAAAATAACCATCCAGGATCAGCAGAGCTTTATCAGGCATTTTATTGCCGGCATAATCAATGATGGTATTGGTGTCTGCTAAATATCGTTGCTCCATTCGTTACGGGATTGTTCAATGTGAGCATTTAATTTGTCTGCTGTCTCTACAGAGATGCAGCCCCTGTAATCAGAAGGTTTTATTTTTTTTTCGGCATCTGTTTTGGGCTGAAGCATCAAATTGATATCCTTGTGTATTTGCGTAATTCTTTCCCAATCACTTATTGGTACAACAACAGCAGTTGTGTTGTTGTAATTATCTTTTAAATATTGTAATGGCATAATTAATAAATTTATTTCGTTAAAAATCACTGTATTTTAATAGTAGCAATGAAGGCATCCAGCATAGCAAATACATGATCCTTTTGTTTTACCTTCATTTTAATAACTTCCTTAATCCACACCGGAATCATTCCTTTATCCAGTTCTAAATCAGTATGCCCCGCTAACCAATCAAAGATACATCCAGTATATCGGCAATTTTTACTGCAGTGTCAGTACCTGGCTTCATCTAATCCAGTCCATCGCGGCCAATAACAGGCCATTTAGTACCCAGCCTTTTCGCAAGTTCTTTAACTGATCCCTTTATTTTTCCTGACCTCTAAAAGTCGTTTACTAAAACTCATACGTGATGCACAAAACAGATATCTCACTACTATAGCAAATTTACGGAACGATCATGTTTCATGCAAATCATAAAAATTTTGTTTGATAGAAAGCATTTGTTACCCTGAAACGTATTAGTTCTATAGAATAATTTTAGCATGCAGATACAGGAAATAAAATCAAAGCTCACCCTTGCACAGGTGTTATAGCATTACTGCTGGAACACAGTATGGGCAGGAATTAGGGGCTGCTTACGTTGTCGGTGTCCCAATTGGCGCAGGGCTGTCCCAGGTTTAGGCGCAGGAATGAGGCAGAACAAGGTGTGCAGGCTACCTGTGCCGGGCGTTTACTAAATATCATAAGAAAAAACTAAAGCAAGCAATCTGTAAAATGTTTTTGTTATACATTGCAGGTAACAAAAATTAGTGCTCCGTTGTCATAAAAATAAATTCGCAATTGTATTAGCTGGCCAATTTTTTTCTTCATCGTCTGTTGAAACAGGAAAGCATCATTGAGCTTTGAGACCACGCTTTTATTTTCTGCTAAAAAGAAAAAATAAGCTATTCTATAGATGGCTGAAACAAAAAGTTCATTGATGCAAACCGGAAGTAAGTCGTTTTATAAAGTCGGGAAAATACTGGTTCAGGCGTTCACCATTATCGACTCGGATTTGTTCGTCAACCTCAATAAGCTCTCTTACCATCAACCTTCTTTTTCATTTTAGATAATCTGTACTAATTTCGGGCATGAATAAAATTGTATTGATAACAGGCGCTACTTCGGGAATTGGAGAAGCCTGCGCCCGTAAATTTGCTGCGGCAGGCTATCACCTGATAATTACCGGCCGCAGGGCGGATCGTTTACTCAAATTGCAAAATGATCTGGAGACCACATTTTTAGTAAAAGTACTTAAATTGGTATTTGATGTACAGGATAGAAATGCTGTGATGGAAACTTTGGGGGTGCTACCTTCTGAATGGCAAAATATTGATATTTTAATAAACAACGCAGGACTGGCCATAGGCAGAGATTTATTTGAAGATGCTGATCTGGATGACTGGGAAACCATGCTGAATACGAATGTGCATGGCCTTATCTATGTAACGAAAGCGATTTTACCATTTATGATTGCTCAAAAAAAGGGCCATATCATTAATATGGGTTCCATTGCCGGCAAGGAAGTGTATGAAAAAGGCAATGTGTATTGTGCCAGTAAATTTGCGGTGGATGCCCTCAGCAAAGGCATGAGGATAGACTTATTAAAACACAATATCAAAGTTACCTGCATCCATCCGGGTGCGGTGGAAACCGAGTTCGCTCTTGTGCGATTTAAAGGAGATGAAAACAAGGCTTCAGCCACTTATGATGGTATTGAACCGCTGATTGCATCCGATATTGCTGACACCATTTTCTATTGCGCTCAATTACCTTCTCATGTGTGTATCAACGAGTTGGTTATTACCTGCACACAACAAGCCAGTGCTTATTATTTTAACAAAACACAATAAAGATTCAATTTCACAGTTTTATAAGCGTAAATATTCTTGTCCCGAAAGATGGAAGTTTATTGGCATGAAATTAGTATTTCTACCAAAAAAAACTCTACAAAGATGGGTGCAGGATATTTTGAAAAAACCTTTGATTCAATTTCCAGTCCCTAATCTTACAACACATGAAAAACTTATTTTACATTCTTTTTTCCGGAGCCTTGATTTTAACCGGTTTACATTCAAAATCACAAGGCTCAAACCGTCCCCCAAACTGCGATGATGTTTCTATCATTCGCCAGGCCGACAGCATTAAACTTGAATTATCCAAACAAGGTTTTATTGTAGTAAAAGAAGCTTCCATGAATATGGAAAGCGAATTTGAAATTCCGGTAATTGTTCCGCTTACGCAAGGTAGCTGGTACCAGTTTGTTTTTATTGGCGATATCACTTCAAGGTTATACGAGGTTAGAATGTTTGACTGGGATGAAAAACAAGTTGCCTACCAGCGGAAACAATGGGGTGATGTGGATGGCAATGTGATCAGTTATTCCTACATTCCTAAATTTTCGGAATACCATATGATGAAGCCGGTTCAGGTGAACAAGAAAAAGAAAAAATTATGTGGTTATGTTATGTTGTTGAAGAAGGTGAAACAATAAAATATTCTGCTCAATTTATTAAAACGCCCCGAAAATCGGGGCATTTTTGCGTTCGGGGAGTTGTAATATTCGTGAGCATTTTTAACTTATGAAGGATGATTGCGAATATTTTTTGTAGCTACCGGCTTTGTTGATAAACACATTACCGTCTGCTATCAACTTTGATTAGGTTGCTTACACTTTTACAAATCGCAGATTGTGTCTATTCAAATACTAATGACTAAATGCAAAATGACCGTTTTTTGAAAGCTTATTATAAATGATACAAGATGAGCCGTTGCTTTCCAGATAATAACATCGGGATAATTTTTGATTGTCTGGCGCTATTATACTATAGTAATGTCACATACTAAGTGGCGTATTAATTTTCGAGTTCTCCCGGTGAGTCACCCTTTGGGGGTGACTCACCGGGAGAACTCTTCTCTGACAAGTAAAAGTTGACACCTTACTGGTAGAAATACTTTTACCAATTCCATTACATTTTATTTAATCCCTAACAACCCTTTGCAGACGTTAAAAAGCAAAAAAAATCCTCACCTGAAATGGCGAGGACTTTTAACTTTTTAAAGATTCTATTATTGTGCCAACGATATCCTCACCTGCACACCTGCCCTTGTATTGGTGATGGGTGCACTCGACGAAATGTATGGATTTACCCGGCGCTGGTCAAAGAAGAGCTTCAGGTTTACCCGGCTGTTTAAGAAATAATCAATTGTAGGCGAAATGGTAATTTCTTTGCTGCCACCGGTTGGTAAAGTTGAATTCTGATCGAGCCGGTTATTTACAGTTACATTATCCCTAACCTTAAAGTCGAGGCGGAAATTTATTTCATTGTCCAATTTACTATTTCCATCCTTACTTAAAAATTTGGGCAACTTTAATCCGCCGAATAATTTCAATCCACGTTTGCGGAAACCGGCACCAATGGAAAACTCAGTGCTCCGGGTTTCACTTAACTGAAAATCTACCAGGCTTAAACTAAGCATCCGTTGTTTGGCATAATCAATCTTAAACTGGAACTGGTTGGTAAACATCATATCTACTCCTACGATTGGTGCAAACTGCTCCTGTATCGTGATGTTGGGCAGCAGGAAATAAGGGATGTAATTTTTAGATATCGTATCATAAAAAGATGGATAACCGTAGCGGGATTCATCCCGGTA